>WAJX01000157.1 GCA_015523665.1 Ferroglobus sp. | reverse complement strand
CCCTCATCTTATACAAAAGCTCTCTGGCTCTATTTCTATCTATTCCATGTGCTTCAGCCTCGTCTAATATCTCCTTTTCAGGAACACCTTTTGCAAACTCTTTTTCTAAGTCTTCGATTATCTTTTTCAGTATCATTATCCTATCTCTCTGAGTTTTTGAAGTTCCAGTAAAAGCGTAGTCGATATCTATCTCTCCGGTCTCAGGATCAACAGCGATTTGCTCTAAGCTCTTTCTAACTATTCTTATCACCCTTTCCACATCTTCAACCGTTATCTTATCACTAAGCCTAACCCTTGCCGAAGCTTCTGCAAGTCTGATCAATGCTTCAAGCTGTCTTGCAGTTACTGGAACTGGAGAATTCTCCTTCACTCTACCCCTCATACTTAAATAGAAGTCTATTATCTTTTTCTTAGCCTCCTCAGTTAATATTGGAAAGACTGTTCTTTTAGCATAGGCTATATATTTTCTCAATATTTCTGGCTCTATAACTGGCTTAATCCTCTCAGCTTCCATTTCAACAATCTCACTACTTATTCCAGAGGATGCAACATTTTTCATCTTAGCGATCATCTCTCCTAATTCATGTGTCTCAAGTATATGTTTTGCCAGTAATGCGTCTCTTTCCTCATCAGGCTCATCAGTCATGACAAAGATTAGGTCAAATCTTGAGAGTAGAGTTGGAGAGAGATCTATCTGTTCAGCTATTGGAGAATAGCGATCAAATCTCCCATATTTGGGATTTGCTGCTCCAAGCAATGCACATCTGGCTTTCAATATAGCATTTATTCCAGCTTTAGCCACACTGATTGTCTGTTGTTCCATAGCTTCATGTAAAGCACTTCTATCCTCATTCCTCATTTTATCTATCTCATCCACTAACGCTATACCCTTATCAGCTAAAACTAATGCTCCAGCTTCAAGAGTCCATCTTCCATCTACTTCATCTCTAACAGCGGTTGCAGTTAGTCCTGCGGTTGTTGTTCCTTTCCCAGTTGTATAAACACTTCTTGGTGCAATCCTATGGATGTATCTCAAAAGCTGAGATTTTGCAACTCCTGGATCTCCGACTAAAAGTATATGTATATCTCCTCTTATCTCTGTACCGTCAGGTAGCTTTTTTGCAACACCCCCAAAGAGTTGAAGAGCTATAGCTAATTTTATGTCTTCATAACCATAAATTGATGGAGCCATGCTTCTTATGATCTTTGAGTATATCTCTGGGTCTTCACTCAACTCGATTATCCTTCTCTTATCCTCTTCAGTAATTTCGAACTCCTCATATTCCTGCTGAAGCACCTCAATAGAGTTGCAATAAATTTGTAGATCCATGTGTAGTAACTTTTTCCCTCCAGAAGATCTCGGAAAAGCTTTAACTATTCCGTTTATTATAACTCTATCTCCTGGATTAATCCTTCCAGTTATATCTCCCTCAAGTATGACATCTATGCTTTGTGGTTGTTCACCACCTTTCAAATACTCTGGATACTCTTGAATCTTTATTCTTTGGCTATCAATCGAGGTGCTCTTTTCTGGGAGTAGTATGAATTTTGTTTTTGATCTACACCTCCTACATTCGTAAGGTGTTCTTACAACATTCTCATCTTGGATTTGAATGCTCTCTTCTCCACAAGATGAACATTTAAAAACAGCTTCAACAATCTTCGGCCTGACTTCAGTAACCTTCCTGACTATCCCTTCTATTGCTATAAATTTAGAGATATGTTCTGATCTCAAATTCCTTATTAAAATTCTTCTGGAAAGAGGGAGGTTAAAAAATCTCACTCTACAGCCTTCTAAGCTTACATCATAAATATTCTCAGCTTTAGCCAATCCTTTTTCAGCATCAGCTATCACTTTTTCTGGATATTCCATTAATTCTTCAGCAAGCTTCCCACCCTTATAGATGGCAAGATCTTTTAAAACATCAACGTAAAGAGAGGACTTAAACCCATTGACAACTTTCCCAGCTAATTTATTAAGTTCATCTTTATAATAGGTTTCGAAAAATTGACGCCATTCACCTTCACTACTAATTTTTGACATAAATTTTAGTTAAGCTTAGAAAATAGAAAATTTACGCTTTATCAATTTTCGAATTAATTAGCTTTAATTAATTAATAATATTACATTAAATTTTTTAAATTAAATAAAAAATAATATTTATCAATAATTATAATTTATCAATTTTAGAGGATGTTAATGAATGATAGATGTATGGATGAGTTTTGTTCACAATGCACGATTATAAGTTGAGCTATGACATTAATTTAACAATAATTTTTGATAAAAATATAAAAATATAATTGAAATAGCTGGATATATATCTATTCAACGATAGCTAAAATATCATTTGTCTCAACTTTTTGCCCTTCTTTAACCTTTATTTCTTTTAAAATTCCACTCTTTGGAGAGACGATTTCATTTTCCATCTTCATAGCTTCAAGAATTAAAATTGGTTGTCCAGCATTAACTTTATCTCCTTCTTTCAGAAGTATCTTCACAACAGTTCCGGGTAGCATAGCTTTAACCACTTTATCTTCATCTCTATCATCCTTTTTAACGTGATACTTCTCAATCTTATCTTCAGCAAAACTGGTAGAGAGTTCACTTATCTCAACTAACATCTCTCTGTCGTTAATGATAACTTTAAATTTCTCTTTTCCAATTCGCTCTATCTCAGCGATGAAATCTTTATCTCCAATCTTAATTCTAAATTTTTTCACAATACCACCCATGATCTTGTTAAATACATCTTTACATTTTATCTACTTCTATCTAACTCCTATTTACGTCTGCCTAAAAATTTAAATTAAAAATCTTTCGAAACTACCCAATTCTCAACTTCAATTGTCTCTCCTCTTATATAAGCATACACATACCTTACCAATGCATAACTACATAACAACATCCATAGTGGTGAGTATAGGAAAAAGTAAATTGGGAGAAGTTTAGCATCGATTCTATGATAGAGTTTTTGAGAGAGGAATATCACTATTATAGCCCATATCAGAAAGGTTATGAAGCTTGAAAGAAAGCTCTCTAATATTAGATATGACCACAGAGCCATTAAGATTGATAAAGCCAATTTTGATGGGAGAATAGGGGAGAGGAAAAGAATCGATGATATTATTTTTCCAAACAACTCGTTAACGAGAATTTCGATAATAAAGTTTACAAAAGCTGGAAAAAATATGAAAAAAGCCGGTATGAAAAGTTTAGGATTCGCGAATATATGGTGGTTTTTTAATAAAGCTTCAACTCCTCCTATGGCCCATCTTTCTCTCTGCATAAGCCACTCTTTTAGTTTAGCTGGAGCAGAAGTTTTAGCTCTTCCAACAACAGAGAATTTGTACTTTCCCGAGATTCTCAAACCAAAATCAAAGTCTTCGGTTATCATTTCTCTGAAAAATCCGACATCTTCTAAAACGCTTTTTTTAACTGCAAAACATGCTCCATTAACTCCTAAGCAAGAATTAAATCTTGACGCTAATTTCGCAATGACATGCATGTTTAGATAGTCAATATTGACCAATTTTTCAAAGATAGTCTTACCATCAACTTCGATTACAACAGCAACCACATCACTTCTCTTTATCTCATCCTCTATAATAGTTGGATCATCAACAACCGTATCGGAGTCGAGGAAAAGTATAAAATCTCCTGTAGAGATTTTTATAGCATCATTTATAGCCTTTACTTTCCCTCTCCTCTTCTCTGAGATTGTAGCTTTCAAATTGTAATCCTTAATTATCCTTAAAATATCGTTTTCTGGCTCATCTACTGAGATTATAATCTCATAACCTAACGATTTAAGTTTCTTAATATTCTCTTCAATTTTCCCAGCATTTTTATAACAAGTTATTATGGCTGTTTTTTTCATTCAGCTTTTGGGATAATTTTAAGTAATAAAAGTTTTACTAACTTTACCTAGCCATGAAATATTCTATTTGGACGACGTCAGCCAAAACTCCTTTTAATAGTTCTTTATCGAATATTCTCACAACTCTCCCAACTCCTTTCGGTTTGATCTTCAATCTGACTACTGTCATTTCACTCTCTTCTATAACTCCTTCTTTTGCAAATATTATCGAGTGTGAATGGATTTCTTTCCCACTGATCTCAGCTATAAGCCCAATCGTCCCTCTATCAATATCATGGAACTTAGAGTGAGTTAGTAAAATACACTCTCCAACATTAACATTAAATGCCGTAGCAACGTTATGTGCACTCCTAAGCTCTATACTCCTCGAAACACCTCTAACTATCTCATCTATAACACTTCTAGCTATACCAGTTAAAACCTTACATATCATTTTAATCACCCATACATTGGGAATTCTTCTTTTCTTTCTTCATGAACTTTAGTTTGTTCTGCGAGCTTTTGTAATTGAGCTTCAATAAACTCGGCTTCTTTTTCAAGCTTATCTACCTTTATATTCCATCCAAAAATTCTATTCATCGCATCAATAACAGCCATGGCCGCTCTTGGATCTGGGTTAAATCCAGACGTCTCCCCCAAGAGGACAATTCCTGGAAAATTCCTAGCAACGCATTCGTTTAATATACTCCCAGCTACACCACTAATTGTTCCAGTTTTAAATATTTCTACATGATCTTTTATCTCCTCTATTAACTCTTTACGAGTTGCTGCACCAAAAACTCGCTTGCTCTCTTCAAATGTTGCAATTCCAGCAAGAGATAGAATTTTACTCGCATTAACTTCTTCAGCCCAATCAATGATTGCATAACTCAAATCGTATGCTATTTGAGGTAGGATAGGAATATCAGAATGAACCAAAACGAAGCCGAGGTCTTTACTCTGATAAACTCTGATTGGTGGGAGTATCACACCCTCAAAAAGGGTTGCTATCGGTGGTAAAACTTTTGATTCCAACATTCCTATTTGTTCTAACTTTAACTCATATATAAAGTGTCCAGTTGCTATAGTACTTACAAGCCCTATGCCCGGAAAGCTTGCTATCAATAACGGTTTATCTAAGTCTAATTTTTTAACAATGATCTTAGTTTCATTCATAAAAGTTATTGAGATAAGTTTTATTTATTATTCTTTCTCTGCCTCCCCTGCAAACGATAATCGGTCATGATGTGATTAGGGAATTGAAGGTTTAAATAAAAAATAATTTGAGATTTAAAAGGTTAAAGTTTTGGTCAGATATCGTTTAAAATTTAAGATGATAATTAAAATATATGAACATATATACATAAGTATAATATATATAAATAAAATCTCAAACAAACAACTTTAAAACTAACTCTTTAAAATTTTAAAAAATTTTTTAAAATAATTCCACTTCTCCTATTAGGTGGAGCAAGAGAAACAAGAGGTAGGACAAGAGATTGAAGTCACTCTTAGTAGAGAATTATCTCTTTTCGACATAACTATGATTGGTATCGCTGGAATGATAGGAGCTGGTATATTCGCATTAACTGGAATAGCAACAGGAATTGCTGGACCAGCAATTCTAATAGTTTTCCTTTTTAACGGAATAATAGCCACATTCATCGGTTTAGCGTATGCTGAACTAGGATCAGCTCTTCCAGAAGCTGGTGGAAACTATTTGTGGGTTAAAGAGGCAATGGGAAATCAATTGGGTTTTCTTGCTGGATGGATTGATTGGTCAGCCCATATGATAGCTTGCTCACTTTATGCAGTCACTTTCGGTGCATTTTTTTCAGAACTCCTTGTAAAATTCTTTAACTTATCAATACCGCAACATCTGATTATAAAGGTTTCAGCCATAGCAATTGTATCATTTCTAACATATCTCAATTATCTTGGAGCTAAGGAGAGTGGGAGAGTTGGAGGGTTTATCACACTTTTTAAAGTAGCAATTCTATTAGTTTTTGCTTTTTTTGGAATATACAAAACTTTAACAAATCCTAAGTGGATTTCAGCTTTTACAACTCCATCTTTTACGCCTACAGGCATAACTGGAATACTCGCTGCTATGGGTTTAACTTTCATAGCATTTGAAGGTTACGAAATAATCGTCCAAAGCGGTGAAGAAGTAAAAAAACCTGAAAGAAACATTCCTAAAGCAATAATATTATCTCTATGGACAGCAGTTATAATTTACATTCTGATAGCTTTTGCTTTAATAGGCTCTATCGAATCTGAAATTCCAAGCTGGATGTATTTGGGAAAGTTAGCCGAGTTCAGTCTAATTAGAGTAGCTGATCAGATCATGCCATTTGGAGCTGTAATTATAATCGCTGGAGGTTTGGTATCAACGATAAGTGCTATGAATGCGACAATCTATTCTTCCTCAAGAGTCTCGTTTGCACTTGGAAGAATAGGTTATCTTCCCGAGTTTCTTTCGAAGATAAATGAGAAAACAAAAACTCCATACCTTGCAATCTTCTTCAGCTACATCATCATCTCTCTAATGTCTCTAGCTCCGATAGAAGCTATTGCTTCAGCAGCTGATGTGATGTTTCTAATTTTATTCATCTTAGTGAATATTGTGCTTATAATACTTAGATTTAGAAGACCAGACTTAGAGAGAGCATTTAAAGTCCCATTAGTTCCATTTTTACCTCTTATAGCAATCATCGCCCAAGTTCTTATAGGTTATTATTTGCTGGTTGAGCTCGAGCATGGGATGTTTGTTATAACGATTACTATAACGTGGATAATTATTGGAGCCTTAATATACTCATTTTACTCACAAAAAGAGAGGATCCGTAGGATGGAAAGGGTTGTCAAAACAGTATATGC
>WAJX01000156.1 GCA_015523665.1 Ferroglobus sp. | reverse complement strand
CTTAAATTTGTTGATATTAAAAATTAATTTTCCAAAAATTGTTAATGTGCATTACGATTTAGCTAAACGACTTAGAATTGGAATGTTGTTTGCTTAAACAACCTAAAATACTAAAAATAAAAAACAAAACTCATAAATACGATATGTACATTTGTGCATATCATGAAAAAGTTAAAAGTTATAGTTATAGTTGTAATCTTTGGATTAATAATCACAACTCTCTATGCTTTTGAGCAGAATAAAAGAAAAGAGGTAGAGATTTTAACGATTTCAACTACAACAAGTCTTTATGATACTGGTTTCTTAGATGAGGTTGCAAAAATTTTCAAAGAAAAGGGTGTAGAATTGCATTTCATTGCTAAAGGAACGGGAGCAGCATTGAATGATGCTAAACTTGGAATTAGTGATATGGTGTTAGTGCATGCAAGAAGTAAAGAAGAGCAGTTTATGAAAGAAGGGTATGGAGTTAACAGAAAGATATTTGCATATAACTTTTTTATAATTGTAGGTCCGGCTGATGACCCGGCTGGAATAAAAGGTATGAATGTTGTTGAAGCTATGAAAAAGATAGTTGAGATGGGGAGGAAAGGTAAGGTGATTTGGGTCTCTAGAGGAGATCTATCGGGAACAAACATTAAAGAAATCTCACTTTGGAAAGCTGCTGGATTTAATTATGAAGAAATTAAAAGAGAAAATTGGTTTAGAGAGACGGGATCTGGAATGGGGAATACACTTCTCTATGCAAGTAACAAAAAAGCCTATACACTTTCTGATACTGGAACTTATCTCAAATACGAAAAAGAAGGAAAAATACAACTCAAAATTCTTGTGGATAAAGGTGAGCAATTGATTAACATCTATTCAGTAATAATTGTAAATCCAGAAAAAGGAGATAAAACAGAGAGAGACTTTGAACTGGCGATGAAAATCGAGAAATGGCTTGTTAGCGATGAAGGACAGGAGTTGTTGAGGAATTATGGTAAAGATGTGTATGGTAAATCTCTATTCTATCCAGCTGTGGAAATATTGGAAAATAAAATTGAGCCATATTATAGCTGGATAGTGAAATATGGTTTCATTAACGGAAGTGAATGTCCTGAAGAGTATAGATATAAGGCTGAAGATTATGGTATAACTTTCTGGTAATATGGATCCGATAATAGAGATTACACTGAGATCTTTAAAAGTCTCTGGAATTGCAGCAATTCTTGCATCGGTAATAGGCATACCGATAAGTCTTTTACTCGTCTTCACCAACTTTAAAGGAAAAGAGTTGATTAAATCACTTTTTAATGGCCTTCTAGGCATTCCAACAGTTGTGATGGGACTCTTTTTATACTTGCTTCTCTCACCAAAAGGCCCATTTGGATTCTTAAATTTGCTCTATACAGAAATGGGCATAAGTCTTGGACAAATGCTTTTAATCTTACCAATAGTTGTAAGCTTTAGTACAAGCTCAATAGAACAGATAAACATAGAGATTTATGAATTAGCATTAACTCTGAGTGCTTCAAAAAGTGAGGCGATGATGAAGGTAATCAATGAGGCACTCCCCAGCATATTACTTGCGTTTATTGCTGCATTTAATAGAGCTATCGCTGAATTGGGGATAGCATTAATGGTTGGAGGAAACATCTTTGTCTATAACGGTTTAGCAAATACAAGAGTTCTAACCACAGCTATTCAAATGCATGTTGCAAGAGGAGAAATAGATATAGCTTTAGAATTGGGCTTTATCTTGCTTGGAATAGTCTTTATAATATCCTTAGTTATGAATATCGTGAAACGGGTATGGCTCTAATAAAGCTTGTGAATGTTAAGAAGAGTTATGGAAACTTTAAACTTGAAGTAAGTATTGAGATTGATAAAGGGATAACTACAATTCTTGGTAATAGTGGAGCTGGTAAAACTACTCTATTGAGGATTATTGCGTTATTAGAAAAATTCGATGGCGATTACTACTTTAACGGAGAGAAAGTAAATGATGGACATAGGAGATATATAACAATGGTTTTTCAACATCCAGTTGTTTTTAGAGGTACAGCTATCGATAACGTTATGTATGCTTTAAGTTTGGAGGGTAAAGCTGATAAGAATAAAGCATTAGAGTTGCTTGAGATGGTTAATTTATCAAATGTGGCTTACAAGAAAGCAAAACTTTTGAGTGGGGGAGAGAAACAGAGACTGGCTATTGCAAGAGCATTAGCATTGGATAGAGAGGTTTATTTATTTGATGAACCAACATCAAATTTAGATACTGAGAATGTAAAAATTATTGAAAAAAGAATAAAGGACCTTTCAAAAAATGGTAGGACTGTTATAGTGGCGACTCATAATTTACTTCAAGCGAGAAGAATTTCGGATAAAGTTGTATTTCTTGATGATGGGAAAGTAATAGAGGTGAGTGATGCTGAAGAAATCTTTAAGAAAGTTAAGATTGATTATTAGGAAATCTTGAAAAATTCAATATAAAATTTTTCAAGTTAAAAATAATTAAGTGGGTAATCTCAATACTGTATATGTACTTACTTTTACTATAGTTAATTTTAATATAATTTTTATTATATCATATTTATTGTAATTTTATATAAATTTATTATCTAAAATTATATAATTTAAGAAATAAATAAATAGTAGCAGAGGTTTTATAAAGGTGCCTTTAAAGTTGATGAATACTATGAATGTAGAGAGTCAAAAGAAGAGGCATGTGAAGAAGCTTGTGATTAAAGATATTGAAAAGTGTGTTGGATGCTCTTTGTGTATGTATGCATGTGCAAGAAAAAATGCTAAAAGGCCAGAGATAGGGATTAGCGGTTCTGGGATTTTGGCAGTGAGTCTTAGCGGTTTTGAAAGAGGGGCAACGATAATTTTCTGTCACGCATGTGAAGAGCCTCCATGTGTTGAAGTGTGTCCTACTGGGGCTATGAAAAGAAGAGAAGGAGGAGGTGTGAGATTTGTTGAGAACTTATGTATAGCTTGTGGGAATTGTATGAAAGCTTGTACAATAGGTGCAATTTTCAAAAGAGAAGATGGAAAACCTGCAGTATGCATTCATTGTGGTTACTGTGTTGATTATTGTCCACATGATGTTTTGGCGTATGAGGTGGTAGAGTGAGTGGTAAGCTGAGGAGTAAAGTGTTGAAAATAGATCTTTCAAAGTATAAATATGAGGTGGAGGATAGAAAAGATTTATTTGAAGAATGGATAGGCGGAGTTGGTGTAGCTGTTCAGCTATTAAAAGAAGAATTAGATTTTGATGAGGATCCACTTGGAGAGAATAACGTTATAGTCTTCGCTACTGGTCCATTCACTCCAGCTTATCCACTAGCATCAAAAACCGTTGCCCTGTTTAAAAGTCCACTAACTGGAAATCTGGGAGAGAGCCATGCTGGAGGGAGAACCGCCTCTTCAATAGCTAATGCTGGATATGGAGCGATTTTAATAAAAGGAAGGAGTAGAAAGCCTATATATGTTGTAGTGGATGAAGATAAAGTGCATTTCAAAGATGGAAGAGTTATATGGAGAGTTAAGAGCTCAATAGTAACTGGGAGGATAATTGCAGAGAGAGAAGAGGGAAGGGGAATTAGAACTGTGATGAGGATAGGCGAAGCTGGAATAAAGCTAGTTAGATACGCCTGTTTAACGACAGAAACCTATAGACATTTTGGAAGATTAGGTTTAGGAGCAGTATTCGGTTCAAAAAATTTGAAAGCTCTTGTTGTTATGGGGAGAAAGAAATACACTCCTTCGGGGGAGGGTTATAGAGAGATATATGATATGATTTATAAAAAAGCAGTTGAAAGTGATGCGATGAGGAAATATCATCTCCTTGGAACTGCAGAGAACATCTTACCATTAAATGAGCTAAATGCTTTACCGACTCGTAATCTTCAATCAGCAAGATTTGAAAAGGCTGAAGAGATAAGTGGAGAAGCATTTGCTGAATATAGTTTGGGAAGGAGAATTGCTTGTAATCATTGTCCTACAGCTTGCATTCATATTGCAGTTTTAAGAGAGCCATATGAGAAGGAAAAGTATTTCTACAAAACTATAATGATCAGTTATGATTACGAACTTATATACTCTCTTGGTTCTATGCTTGGAATCGGAGATAGAAGTTGGATATTAAAATTAATTCATAAAGTTGAAACCTTGGGATTAGATGCGATGAGTACTGGGGTTTGTTTAGCTTGGGCAACGGAAGCTTTTGAAAGAGGAATGATTAGTGAAAGAGAAACAATTGTGAAACTGGAATTTGGTAATGCGGAGAATTATTTAAAGGCAATTGATTATATAGTAGATCAACCAAATGAGTTCTATTCAAAACTTGCAGAGGGTGTTGAAGTTGCAGCATTACATTATGGGGGAGTTGATTTTGCTTTGAGTTTTGGTAAAAATGAGATGGCTGGATACCATACTGGCCCAGCTACGTATGTTGGTTATTTAATCGGTTTAAGACATAGTCATCTTGATAATGCTGGTTACAGTCTCGATCAAAAGATGAAGGGACTAACACCTGAAGAGATGGTAGAAAGGCTTGTTAATGAAGAAAAATGGAGACAAATACTCTCAAGCTTGGTTGTTTGTTTTTTTGCAAGGGGTGTGTATACACCAGATATAGTTGTGAAGGCCTTCAAACCGTTGGGAGTTGAATATAGTGAAAATGAACTTTATGAGATCGGTGGGAGGATATATAGGGAGAAGATTAAACTTAAAAGAAAGATGGGTTTTGAATTTGATGAACTAAGAATTCCTAAGAGAGTGTATGAAACTAAATCTACAAGAGGTTTACTTGAGGAGGATTATATCGTTAGAGCTTTAAATTATTATAGGGAAAGGTATTGGGATAATGTTTGAATATATAATAAAATATATATTTATTATTTTTTATTTTTTAATTTAAAAATTATTAATTAAAAATTATTAATTAATAATCTAATTTGCTAAATTTAGAAATATGAATTATTCAATAATTATCATTATATATTCATTATATTATTTGTTTCTTTGTTGAATAGATTATCAAAACAAGATTTTAATATGAGAGTAATAATAATACTATTATCTTAAAAACCATTATTTCGAAATGTTTATCTTTTCTTAATCCAAAAAAGAGTTGAATGATGAATTTGGCAGGATCTGAGCTTAAGCGATGATGAAGGCTGTACTTTCTGATACTTGTTAAAATAAAGGGGTGTAACAATAAAATTAAAATAAATTGTTAATAAAAATTTAGATTAAATATAAATAAATATTTTACTATTGATGACTAAACATCTCCATATTGCAAATATTACCATCAGGTTTAAAGATTAGAGGATCATAATCAATGAACTCAATGCTATATTCTTCTTCTATCTGGCCTTGTTGTGTTATCACATCCTTGAATGAATCTTTAACTGGTTTATCTTCAATTTTACTTAATTCAGAAGGACTAACAGTTTGAACTGATTTTAGCTCTACCCAGTCACACCCCTCTGGCATTTGCATGTTCTGATAATTTTTCATATACATTGTAGTTATAAGTGCATTGTTTTCATACTTTTGTATTATTATAAAAGCCCCCTTATTTGATTCCATTCTAACTTTCTGTTCTTTTGAGTTGGCATCGTAATAGCCCCAGAATTCATATGTCTCTGTTTTCCCTTCAACAGTTATTTTAGCTGTTCCATGATACATTTTTTTCATGTTAAAAAGGTCAAGGAGTGTATTGATCTTAGGTTGCTTATTGTATCCTTCTTTAGACTCTTTATACGTT
>WAJX01000155.1 GCA_015523665.1 Ferroglobus sp. | reverse complement strand
GAATAAAGCTCGTAGCTGATTCAGGGAATGAATTTGTGATGGTGGATGTGTTAACGATCGGCTTCTCCTCTTTACAAACTGTAAGGGAAATTTGTGAAGATTTAAAAATGGCAATTCATGCCCATAGAGCTATGCATGGAGCTTTAACGAGAAATCCAGAACATGGAATAAGTTTGAAGGTTTTAACAAAGCTTGTAAGGATGGTAGGAGTTGATCACATGCATGTAGGCACAGGAGTTGGAAAAATGGCTGGGAGTTCTTCTGAAGTGAGGGAATTAATAGGAATCTGTAAAAATAAAATGGGGAAATTTAAACCGGTTTTCCCCGTTTCAAGTGGTGGTCTACATCCAGCTCTCGTTCCAGATATTATCAGCTTATTTGGAAATGATGTTATAATCCAAGCTGGTGGAGGTGTGCATGGGCATCCAGATGGAACTAAAGCTGGGGCAAAGGCGTTGAGAGATGCGATTAAAGCAGTAACATCTGGAGTAGGACTTGAGAATTTTGAGAGTGTTGAATTAAAAAAAGCTTTAGAGAAATGGGGCTATATAAGGCCGAAGTAACTCTGCAAATCATATTTATTTTAATTTTTATCATAATTAATTTTATTTTTAATATAAAATTCTAAATATTAATTCTTTTACTTTTTTTGAGATAGAATTCCTCACCCTTATGTAATCATCAACACTCTTAGGCTTTTTGATGTTCCAGTATTCATCAGCTTCAATACTATCCTCGAATGAAACTACGAAATCGAAATCTTTTGCATACTCCTTTCTATACCTCTTAGTCTTATTATTGATCTGTATTCCTATTTCTTCAAGTACTTCAACTGCTTTAGGATCAACATTCTTAGCTGGTGAAATGCCTGCGCTGTAAGCCAACATGTTATTGGGAGCTACTTTATTAAAAATAGCTTCAGCAATCTTACTCCTACAAGCGTTCTCATAAGATACAAAAAGAATCTTCTTCGGTTTCACTATTCTATGATATATATCAACTGATTCTGGCACTTCTGTTTTTATTTTATAACTTCCGATCTCAACTTCTCCAAAATCTACGAACTTAAGCTTTAGAGAAACGACATCATCTCCGAATTCGAGGATATTGTAATTTTGGTCAGGCATACCGAGAAGTTTAAAAGACCCCAAGGTTCCAGCATGGATTATATGTGTTCTCATCAATCTAATCGAATATGGCATATGTCTATGTCCAGCTAAAACTAAAGCAACACCCCTTCTTATGAGTAGTTCGATCATTTCTCCAGTATCAATTAAGACATTCCTCTCTCTTCCCGTTTCTGGGATCGGTATTATGTGGTGGTGAATAGCAAGTATATTGGTTTTATCTTTTCCTATTTTTCTCTCGATCCACTCTCTTTGCTCATGCCCTATGAATCCCTCATCAAGATCAGGCTGAGTGCTATCCGCTGCTATTATAACAAAATCGTCCATTTTAAAATATTTTTTTGTTTTTCCAAAATAAAATTCAAAATATTTTATTCCGATGTTTCTTGCGTCGTGATTTCCAGGAATTGCAATAACATCTGGTTTAAGTTCAGAGAGAGTCTCGTATGCATCTCTCATCTCTGAGTGTATTCCCCAGCATGTCAGATCTCCTGTTAAAATTACAACATCTGGCTCCATCTCGTTTATCTGCTTTATTGCCTTCTCCACCTTCTCTTTTTTCAACTCCTCACCAAAATGTAAATCTGAAATATGCACAATCTTCATTCTACTCTTCATTCTACCCCTCTCAATGCTAACATTCTCCTTAAACTTTCAGCATTTCCCAATAAGGCGATTAAAATTAATGAAATTTCTAAATGGTTTAGGATAGCTCCCAAGAATATTATGAATAATCTGACATCTCTTGTTATTGGAATCTCGAATCCATTTGGTGCATAGGTTCTTTTATAAGCAACTACAAACTTATCCCCAGTGTATGCTATCATTAGGCACGTAAATGCTGCAATAAATCCTATAATCCAGTAAATCTGGCTTATCTTTACTAGTGAATAAGTTATACTAAAAATTATTATAAAATCTGAATATCTATCAAGCACACCATCAAGCCAAGCTCCGTATTTTGATTCCATAAATTTAAGCCTGGCAATTTCCCCATCACAACCATCTACAATGTTATGGAGCTGAATTATAATACCAGCTATAAATGTTGTTAAATATGTGTTAAAGAGAAAGAAAGTTGATCCTAAAACTGATAAGAAAAATGAAAAAACTGTGATTTGGTTTGGAGAGATGTTTTTATCAGCTAAAATCTTTGATAATCTGAGTGATAATTTTCTATTAATCATTTTTGCTACAATACCATCATAATAAGCAGGTTTCAGCCCAGTTTTCTTTGATTTTTCAAGAGAACTCAATAAAAGCTCTTCAGCCATCTTTAAATTATCTTTAAATAATTTTAAAGCCCATATCTCTTTTTTTTCTACATCTCCTTTGATGGCTAATAACTCTCTGAATCTATTTATAAGTTCATCTAAATCTTCATTTAAATCTTTTAAAT
>WAJX01000154.1 GCA_015523665.1 Ferroglobus sp. | reverse complement strand
TTCTTTAAGTGGAAATACTTTGGAAATTCTTAGGGAGATAAAGATAGGAAATGATCTATCATTTGAGCCTGGTTTTTGTGGAAAGACTGGTCAATTAGTCCCAGTTTCGGATGGGGGACCAACAACTCTTGTAAAAGCTTTTGTTGGTGGTTCTTGATGGATGCTTTTATTAGAAAACTTGACATATTTGATGAATGGGAGCTATTTATAGGAAAAAGTTTTTATAAAACATTAAATATAGAAAAAGATAAAATAAAATATATGTCTTCAGAAAAAGAAATCTGCTATGCTTTGAGAGTAATTCTCAATGGAAAAGTTGGATTCGCATCTTCGAGTAAAATTGACAAACTAATAGATATGGCCTATAAGATGGCAAAAATTTCAGATGAGGAGTTGAGGGAGTTTCCGAGTGGAAAGATGAAAAAAGTTGAGGGCATCTATGATAAGAGAGTGGAGAAAGTTGATGAGGGATTTTTTATAGAAGGATTCGAAGTGATGAAAACTAAAAGTGCTGCTACTATTGCGGTTGGACTAATAGAGACTGAAATTGTCGAGAGAAAGATTTTAAATTCAAGTGGAATAGATCTTACCGAAAAAGGAACGTTTTGTAGCGTTTATGTAGAAATGGTTTATGGAAGAGGGAGTGCTTATGAATTCGATGCAAAAAGGAACATAAATATCGATTTTGAATTTATAGCAGATAATGCTGGACATCTGGCAGTTGAAGATAATAAAGCTGAAAAGATGGAAAGGAAAATTTGTTCTATTGCTTTATCACCGTTAGCTGTTCATCAACTTCTATACTACACACTTTATCCAGCATTTAATGCTGAGAACGTTGCTAAAGGTAGGAGTGTGCTGGCAAATAAAATTGGAGAGAGAGTATTTAAGGACATAACAATAATTGATGATTCATCTCTCCCTAATGGATTGTATTCTTTTGGTTTTGATGATGAAGGAATAGAAGCAAAAAGAAAAGAGATTTTCTCATCTGGAGTCCTAAAAACTTTTATTTCAGATTATAGACATTCTATCGAACTTGGAATTGAACCAAGTGGTAACAGTATAAGGGAGGACTTTAATAACTATCCAAAGGCTCAACCTTCAAATGTTATACTTGAATTTGAAAAAGGGAGTGGTGAAGCAGACTTTTACATTCATTCTTTTATAGGAGCGCATACATCAAATCCGATAAGTGGAGATTTTAGTCTTGAGTGTATGAATGCATTTTATAAGGGAAAAGCTGTAAGAGGGGCTATGCTCTATGGAAATATTTACGATCTCATAAACAAAATATCGTATTTTGGGAAAGATGTAAGACAAGTTGAAAATACAATCTCACCCACAATATATATTGAGGAATTTGAAGTGAAAGCTTAAACATAAGCGTTAGCTATTTCAAATATTTTAGCAAATAAACTTTTGTGCCAAGAGGTTTGGAGAGATATGAGAGTATAAATAAAGGCGAAGCAATAGCAAAATTCCAACTAGCTAAGAGGTTTGACGTTGAGAGAGATAATATTGATGATATTCATAAAGCTCATGAAGAGTATAAAAAAGAATTTACGAAATTCATCGAAGATGAAGGGGAGAATATGGAGGTTATGGAAAGATTGCCACCAGATTATTCATTTCTCGACTTAAAGATTGAATTACTGAATCTTATGCTTTATAACTGCAACTTCTGTGAGAGGAGATGTAATGTTAATAGATATGAAAAATTTGGTTTTTGTAGATGTGGTGTTAATAGCTATTATAGTAGTGAGTTTCTACATTTCGGAGAAGAGCCAGAGCTTATACCCTCACATACTATATTCTTTAATAGATGTACTTTTTCATGTGTTTTCTGTCAGAATTATGATATTGTAAGGAGAGATGATGTGATATTGGATGTAAAGGAAATGGCAAGGCTAATCGATATAAGGAGAAGACAGGGGAGTAAGAACGTGAATTTTGTTGGAGGGAATCCTGATCAGCACGCACATAATATATTAGCTATATTAAATGAAGTCGAATCGAATATACCAGTTGTATGGAATTCCAACATGTATCATAGTATAGAATTGCACTATATAATAGAAGATATAGTAGATGTGTGGCTTGCAGATTTCAAATATGGAAATGATAATTGTGCGGAAAAGTATTCGAATGTAAAAAATTATTGGAAGGTTATAACTAGGAACTTTTTACTGGCAAAAAAGAGTGGTGAGTTGCTGATAAGACATTTGGTAATGCCAGAGCATTTAGAATGCTGTACTGAAAGAATAGTCAAATGGGTCTCAGATAATCTTGGCAGAGATGTTAGATTTAATTTGATGTTCCAATACTATCCAACTTATAAGGCATTTGAATATCCAGAAATTTCGAGAAGATTAAATGATAGGGAGATTGTGAAAGCTATGAAGATAGCGATAACGTATTTAAACAATCTCGTTTAAGTAATTTCATCTGAATTCAATTCTCCTACAGCCAGATAAAAGATAATTCCAGCAACTAAACTGAGAATGGATGCTGAAACAAAGGCATAATATATGCCATTCAATCCCCCACCACCAATATCATAAAGTATACCAGCTATAAGAGGGCCAATAGCTCTTCCCAGACTTTTAGATGCTGAAAAAAGACCCATATAACTTCCAGCTCTTCCCGAATCTTTACTTTCGATAGCAATAACAGAGCTTACAGCTGGAAGTGATAGAGCTGAAAAAATTCCTAATAATGATAGGAGAATCGATAATGTTACGAAAGAATTGGTAGTTGGTATCAAATAAAAGATTAAAGCAGACATAAAATTCCCTAAAATTACTGGTAATATAACACCCCTTTTATCTGCAAATTCTCCAGTTTTTGGTTGTATAATTCCAGAGATAAAGAGATTAATGAATATTAGAATACCTATTTCAGAAAAAGTAATTCCAATAAGTGATGCATATATTGGGAGAAAACTCATGACACTTCCTCTGCCTACGGAGTTCAAAACTCTATAAATTAGAGCACCTATAAT
This sequence comes from Ferroglobus sp., assembly GCA_015523665.1. Taxonomy (GTDB): domain Archaea; phylum Halobacteriota; class Archaeoglobi; order Archaeoglobales; family Archaeoglobaceae; genus WAJX01. The sequence continues at coordinate 3,288 of WAJX01000154.1, read as the reverse complement.
CTCTCTTGAAATCTTTTCTTTTTTTTCACTTGCTTCAGTATTGATTTCAATCTTAATTTCTGGGAAAGTTAGTACAGTAATGAGTAAACTTAAGAGTGATAATAGACTCATTGCTAAAAATGTGTATGAAATATTAAATATGTCAGTTACAAAGCCACCTATAAATGGGCCAAAAGCTAAGCCTAAAAAAATTGATCTATTGGCAATTCCCATATACTTACCCTCTTCTCCTTTTGGAGAGAGGTAAGCTATTACTGCCATAGCAATAGGAACAACCATGGCAGAAGATAGTCCGTGAAAAAGTCTAACTATTGTTAATTCTTCAGGTGTTCTAGCGTGGATGTATAGTAGAGCTAATATTGAATACAGTAAAAGTCCTGAGATGATTATCTTTCTAACACCATATCTGTCTGCCAAATAACCGAATATTGGAAGAAAAATAAACCTAGAAATCGAGAAGGTAGAAAATATCAAGCCTATCCATATTCCGCTTGCACCAAGATCTCTTGCAAATATAGGGAGAATTGGTGAGATTATACCAACTCCAAGCATTACGACGAATAAAGATAGTGTAATTGTAAACAACATCTTCACAAATTCCCTATTTTGAAATTTATTGTTTTCGGTGTATATAAATATAAATAAATGTATTCTGATATTATATATTATAATTTGAAAAAATTATGTTAATTATTATTTCATCATCTGTTATTGGGGTTATTCAAAATTGTTAAACTTGCTCAAGTTTTGGAGTAAATAACTAAATATAATATATAATAATAAATATATAATTAAATAAATCGATTGTTTAGAGGATTAAGATTTAAAAAGGATATAACATCAGATAAGATTTAGTTCAGTAATTAGAGTAATGATAAAGTGATGATAGAGTGGTGATAGCTAATCCATCAATTATAATATTTTATTAAATTAATTTTTTTATTTTATTTTTTATTTTTATTGATAATTGTATTGATAATTGATTTAATAATAAAGTTTTTAATAATAAAATTAATAATAATAAAAATAGAAGTTTTATAAAGTTGCTTGTACAGTTTAATGATAATGCTAACAGAATATATACTCCTAATATTTGCTATTTATTGGTTAATAATTGAAATGCTTAGAGTGAAAGGTAAACTCGAAAAATGGAGAATTACAGCTTATGGGCCGATACTTTTGATAAGGACAGAAAAAGGGTTAAATTTCCTCAAACGTCTTGCTTTAAAAAAGAAATTTTGGAAAATATACGCTACAACAGGCATTCCTTTAATCTATGCTGGCATGATCTTTATGTTTCTTTTGATAATTTTAATGGATTATATACTCTTAACAACACCTCCTCCCCCATCTGAGATTACAAGTCCGAGGAATGTATTACTAATCCCTGGTATTAATAGATTTATCCCATTGGTTTGGGGAGTGATTGGACTTCTTGTAACACTGGTTGTGCATGAATTCAGTCATGCGGTATTAGCTCTTTCTGAAAAGATAAAAGTGAAATCGTTAGGAGTTATATTAGCACTTATACCAATAGGTGGGTTTGCTGAACCTGATGAGAAGCAATTACTTCAAGAAGCGAAAACTCTCTCAAGAATGCGTGTTTTTGCCGCTGGTATAACCAGCAATTTTGTAGTGGCTGCTATATCATTTTTAATATTTTTTCATCTATTAAGTTACATAACTCCAGCGATTGCTATACTTTCAGATAGTAATGGTTTAATTCAACCTGGGACAAAAATAGTGGAAATCAATGGTTATGTTGTAAAGACTCCAGAAGATCTTGAAAAAGCTTTGTTGAAAAGCGAAAAAGTGGTAATGAAGCTTGAAGATGGGAGAACAGTTGAACTTAACGGCATCATTGGTATAGAAATCGTTGACGTTAGCAAAGGTTTACCAGCTGAAAAAGCTGGACTTAAAAAAGGAATGATCATCCTAAAGGTTGATGGAGAGAGAGTGGTCACTCTACACAGTTTTATGAACATTCTAAAAGGAAAAAAAGCTAATGAAACTATAACTCTAACAGTTTGGGATAAAGGGGAGATAAAGGAGGTTAGTGTAAAGTTAACTGAAAAAAATGGAAGAGCGGTAATGGGTGTTTTGGTTCAAGAGAATATTTCTGGAGTAGTATTTAGCTATTACCTCGCAAATAAAATTCTATCAACGTTGAGGAGCATTCCAACTATGCTTACAAATCCTGCAGGCTGGGTTTTTGTAATGGCTTTACCAATCACATCATTTAACAGCTTTTCTGGGATATACGTTAAGATGTTCAACGCTAAGTTTGGTGATGCTACTTTTTACATATTAAACCTATTTTACTGGATAGGTTGGATAAATTTTTATGTCGGGTTGTTTAATTGTTTACCAGCAATACCATTAGATGGAGGTAGGATATTCCAAGATACAGTTAGAGTAATCTTTGGAAAGAGAATTTCAGATAATGCTGTAAAATTAGCTTCTGCACTAATATTTACGTCAATCTTCCTATCGTTTATAATACCAAATTTAAAAGGAATTATTTGAAGTTTGGTGATTTAAGGTAGGTTGAGTGGGGAAATATGAAATGTAAATGTGGGAAAGAAGCGATTGAGATTATTAGAAAACCAATGTGTAACACTTGTTTTTCAAATTATTACGTATCAAAGATAAGAAATTTTATGAAAAAACACCATGTTGTAAAAAGCGGGGAGAGAGTGTTGGTAGCTATTAGTGGTGGAAAGGATAGCGTGGCTTTGCTCGATGTAATGTTCAAACTTTCTAATAAATTAGATTATGATATTGAAGCTCTTCATATAAATCTTGGAATTGGAGAGTATAGCGAGAACTCTCAGAGAATATGTAAGGATCTATGTAAGTTACTTGATGTTAAACTTAACATTATAAATTTATCAGAATACGGATTTACGATATCAGATATTAAAAGAAAGCCATGTAGTATTTGTGGGAATGTAAAAAGATATTTGATGAATAAGTTTGCAAGAGAGAACGGATTTGATGTCGTTGCAACCGGACATTGTAGTGAAGATATCCTTGCAAATTTCTTCAAAAATTTATATTCTGGAAACTTGGAGTGGAGTGAAAAATTAAAGCCTAGAATTGATGGGTATGATAAATTTGTTGCTAAGATAAAACCGTTATATGAAATGGGAGAGAAGGAGAATCTTTTATACGTTTTATCTGAAAACCTTCCATTTCTTGCTGAGGAATGTCCAAAAGCTCCAGATGCTAAATGGAAGGAGTTGATATACGAAATTGAGAGAAAATTTCCAGGGTTTAAGAGAAATG
>WAJX01000153.1 GCA_015523665.1 Ferroglobus sp. | reverse complement strand
TCCTTAAACTCAGCTTTGTATTTTTCTGTTGTATAGCTAACCATAACTGTACCAAATATGGCAAATATTGCTGGTATGAATACATTACTGATTATAGAAACGGTAGTTAGAAATGTAAAATCAACTATCCTATCTAGTATAGAATCCACATATCCTCCAATTTTACTAGTTTTCAAGGATGCTCTAGCTATCTCACCATCAACTCCGTCTAATATTGAGCTAATTTGATAAATAATACCACCAATTCCCAGATTTATAACAGCTACCGCAGATGCCAAAATACCGATGATAAACGAAAATATAGTCATAGACATTGGAGTGATTCTATTAACAAGAATTTCACTTATTTTTGTTGATATCTTTCTATTTATGAGCCTAGAAATCATACCATCTTCATATCCTTTAACACTCACTTTAATCAACAACTTATTAGCTCTCTTTAGATCTTCTGGAGTATCTATATCCATCCAAAACTCACCATCAACAAATGAGGCTTTAACTCCGGCCCTTGAAATAACATCTGATAACTTTATTTCCTTATCTTTAACAAAAAAATCAAAAAGATTAAAGATGTTCTTTTCAAGTATGAAAAATCCAGTATCTACACAATCATAATCTTCAATCTCTTTTCCAGCTTTGATGATTTTTCCATCTTTCAGTTTTACTTTGGTTGCTTCACTTATGTCTATAAATCTTGGTTTTCTATCACAAATCGCTCCCTCAAGCTTTACCGCTTTGTTTATAAACTCCTCTGAATATACATGATCTCCCATTACAACTATAAATCTCTCATCAACCAATTCTCTAGCAAGATAAAGGGAGTAACCATTCCCCTTTTCAGGCATATCATTTTTTACTATCCTAAATTTAACTCCTAAATTTCTCACGTATTCTTCAACTTCTTTTCTATATATAACAAAAATAAACTCCTCAACATATGGAGAGAGTAACTTTACAGTCCTACCTATTATTTCTACCCCAGCAACTTTTTCAATCGCTTTTGGCTTATATCCCATCCTTATTGCTTTTCCAGCTGCTAATACAACAGCCTTCATTTTTTGTTTTAAATTTTTATTATTTTGATTTTTTTATTTCATTATACGCTCTAAGATTTATGCCACCTCTTATTTAAATCAGTTCTTAATTTAGTTTACTAACTCACCCTTACTTTTTTATTATTATTTTATTTTTGATTCAGATTAAAGATTCAGATTAAATGATCTCGTCTTTATCAGCCATTAAAACTTCATCCTTCTTCTTTTTCATGTATTCTCTAACTCTCTCCTTAATTTCTGGATTGTTCAAAGCGATTATTTTTGCTGTAGCTAATGCTGCATTTTCAGCATATAAAACAAGCATTGGAGATACACCCGACGGCATATCTATGCTTGAAAGTATATTTAATCCAGCAAATTTATCAGAAAGTGGTGGACAGGCTATTACAGGATTTTCAGTATTTGCTGAAACAAAACCACTAAGAGCGTCACTCCTTCCAGCTACGGTTATAAAAATAGCATTCTTATTTTCAGATATTATCTGAAGAACTTTTTCTGGAGTTTTATGAGCTGATGCAATTTTTATTTTAGCATCAATATTAAAAAATGATAGCCAATTTTTTATTTCTTCTCCTAACTTTAAATCAGCTTTTGAACCAAGTATTATTACAACATCCATCCTATAACCTCCATCTTAACCAATTAGTTGCCAATATCCTATTACGAGCCTTCCATGCATTATAATCCATCTCAGGCTTAGCTTTAACCATCTCATCTCCTCTCTCTCCTATCTCCATATATTCATCTTCATTCTCCTTCATATATGCTGAAAGTGCAATTGCAGCAATCAAGTAATCATTTTCATGATCATGAAAGATTTCATCAAGCCTCTTTTTTAAATGCTTTATATTCGAAAGCAAACTCTTAACTCTTTCTGTTATCTTTCTCTCCTCTATAAATCTTATGTGAATATTCCCTTTAATAAATTCCTCATCTTCAAGAACAACCATGTGGAATGGTATATTCGTCTCTACTCCCTCTATTATATATTCATACAATGCTCTTTTCATCCTCGCAATTGCCTCCATTCTACTTCTACCCCAAGCTATCAGCTTTGATATCATTGAATCATAATACGGAGCTATTTCATATCCCATGTGTATACCACTATCAACTCTTATCCCCATCCCTCCTGGAGAGCGATAATGAATGATCTTTCCAGTTCTAGGAAAGAATGTTACCGGATCTTCAGCATTTATTCTACACTCTATTGCATGCCCCCTTATCTTAACATCTTCTTGATCAAAACTTATTCCTTCTCCACTCGCAATTCTCAATTGCTCCTTTACTATATCTATCCCAGTAATCATCTCTGTTATCGTATGTTCAACTTGCAACCTAGTATTCATTTCCAAGAAATATATACTCCCATCCCAGAAAAGAAATTCCATAGTTCCAGCATTCTTATACCCTATATATTTCGCTCCTTTAACTGCTATTTTACCAAATTTTTCCCTCATTTCTTCATTTAAAACAAGAGATGGGGCTTCTTCAATTAATTTTTGATTTCTCCTTTGAATGCTACATTCTCTCTCACATAAATGCACAACTTTCGTATCTCCAAGGATTTGAAACTCTATATGTCTTGCTTTGGGGAGATATTTCTCAATATAAATTTGAGAATCACCAAAAAATTTTTTAGCAAGCTTTTTTGATCGGTTAAAAGCTTTTCTAAGCTCATCTTCATTATGAACAATGCTTATCCCTATCCCCCCTCCTCCAGATGACGCCTTTACCGCAACTGGATAACCTATCTTTTCGGCAAATTCAATTGCAGTTTCAATGTCATTGATTTCATCACTTCCAGGAACTATTGGGACTCCAGCATCTTTCATCAACCTCCTAGCATTTAATTTCGACCCCATCGCCTCAATAACCTTTGATGAAGGGCCTATGAACACTATTCCCTCCTCTTCACATCTTCTTGCAAATTCTGGATTTTCAGCAAGAAAACCATAGCCTGGATGTATAGCTTCCGCCCCACTTCTTTTAGCAGCATTAATTATTGCATCAATGTTAAGATAACTCTTAGAAGGTTCAGCCTCGCCAATATAATAACATTCATCCGCATAAACCCTATGAAAAGCTTTTTTATCTGCAGAAGAGTAAACAGCGACAGTCCTAATTCCAAGCTCTTTACAAGCTCTCATAACTCTAACAGCCACTTCACCACGATTTGCAATAAGAACTTTCCGAAACATCACTCCTTAGCTATCTCAATGGTTAAAAAAATTACCTATTCCAAGTTTTAATTTTAATATCTATATATAATAATTATAATTAAAACCTATAATTAAAATTTGAAATAATTTGATAATAGAATAAATAGTAATAATAGTTGGTTTATTTATCTTTTTTCTCATCATACATATATACACATAAATTTGGAACGATAACGATGGCATAAATACTATTTGATTAATATTATTCTCAATATAAAATTTTATATATAAATATTCATATACAATATATTATATAAAAATTTAATTAAATTAAATAATAAAAATAAATAAAAAGTCAATCAGAGACAAATTAATTAAGTATGAAGTAAAACTTTGACCAATGAAGGGAGAGGTTGGTAAAATAATCGGTGAAGCTTCTCCTTATGAGTTCAATTTCGCTATATTCAATCCCCTTGATGTAAAGAAAGGAGACTATGTAAAGGTTTGGAATGATGCGGATGGTTGGTTTGTTGCTTATGTAACCGATATAAGAGCTATTTCAAAAATTACAGATGATGAAATAATCAATGGAAGAAACGCTGAAAAAGAGAGATTTATTGGAAAAGCTGTTATAATTGGTAAAAGAGATGGCAAGATGCTAAAATTACCTAGAACACCCTTCGTTCCTGGAGAAAGAGTTTTTTTAGCCGAAGATGATTTTGTAGTGTCTGCCCTCGGTTTAGATGAAGATGGTCTTTACGTAGGTCTTCTTGGAGATACCTCTATAAAGGTTAAGTTAAATCCAAACAGTGTTGTTCAAAAGCATGTTTGTATACTTGCAAAAACCGGTAGTGGAAAAAGTTATACAGCTGGAGTTTTAATTGAAGAGTTACTCGAAAAAGGAGTACCTCTCTTAATAATTGACCCTCACGGAGAGTATTGTAATCTTAAAGATAAAAATGACAATCCTGATGATATAGAAAAAATGAAGATTTTTGGTATATCTCAAAGAGATTATGCAGACAGGGTTGTAATGTTCGTTCCACCGAAATCACCGTTTGTCGATGTAGCTGATGGAATTTTAAGACTTAATGGCCTAAATTTATCCCCCGAAGAGATAATAGAAATGGGAGAAATAAGAAAATCCTCAGCTCAAGCATTAATTTATCATATACTAAGGGAGCTAAGAGAAAGGGAAGTGGATTACACAATCAGAGATGTAATAGATGAAATATATAACACAACCACTAATATAAAAGGAGAACTTATCGGAGCTCTTTCAAGAATCGAGGATTCTGAACTTTTTAGTGAAAATCCTACACCAATAAACGTACTTTTCCAAAGAGGTAAAGCTATAATTCTAAATCTTGCTGGAATAGAACCAGTATATCAAGAAATTATAGTTTCAAAGGTTTGTAGAGAGATATTCGAAATGAGGAAACGAAAAGAAATACCGGCTGGGATGATTGTTATAGATGAAGCTCATAATTTTATCCCAGAAAAGGGGGAGAGAGCTATTTCAACATCTGTCCTAAGAACTATCGCCAGTGAAGGGAGAAAATTTGGGCTTGGGTTAATGGTGATAAGTCAGAGGCCAGCAAGAATAGATAAGAATGTGCTCAGCCAATGTAATACGCAAATAATACTCAGACTAACAAACCCAAATGATATAAATGCAATAAAGAAAGGAGTAGAGGGGATAACTCCAGAAATGGTGGAAGAGATCAAAAGACTCCCAATCGGTACAGCTTTGATAGTAAGCCCAGACATTGAGAGACCAATTCTAGTTAGAGTTAGAGTGAGAAAAAGTAAACATAAAGAAGCTGAAATCGTTATTGAGGGAAAAAAGAAGAAAGTAAGAGAGAGAAAAGAGAAAGTAAATAAAAAAGATATTAGCTTTTTTAAGAAAGTTTTCGGTGGTTAGATGCCAGATTATCTGGTAATACTACAAGGAGGTTGGATCGTAAGAAATGCGAAGAGTGTTAATGATGCCATGAACATCGCTGTTGCAGAAGCAGGGAAAAGGTTAAGTCCAGATCTAGAGTTTGTAGAAATTGACGTTGGAAACACAGAGTGTCCTAAATGCAAGTCTGCCTTAAAAAGTGTTTTCATGGTAGCTAAAACAGCTCTTGTAGGATTAATTTTCGAGATGAAAGTTTTTAATGCCGAAAATAAAGAGCATGCAGCAAAGATTGCAAAATACGAGATTGGAAAAAGATTGCAGAGAGTGCCACTTGAGGTTATAGATATTTTAGAGATTTAATCTATATAAAATTTAAATAAAAATAATATTAAATTAAAATTAAATTACTACTTTTAATATAAATTTAATTGAATAAAAAAAAATGGTATAATTAAATTTTTTAAATTAACAAACAGAGAAATAGGAGAAATGAGGTGAGATCAATTGAAGAATAAAGAGAGGAGTGAAGAGGAATTACTTAAAGTTGAAGTTGCTGGGATAAGAATGAAAAATCCTCTAATTCTTGCTAGCGGAGTTTTAGGAAGTTATGCATCATCTCTCAATAGAATTTCAAAGAATGCTGGAGCAGTTGTGTCAAAGAGCATAGGAATTGATGAAATAGAAGGATATAAGAATCCAACTATTATAAACTACCCACACGGCATAATAAATGCTATTGGATTATCATCCCCTGGAGCAAAGAGGTTCTATGAAGAACTTAAGAGATATAAAGGAGATGCTCCGCTAATTGTAAGTATAGTCTCAACATCTCCTGAGGGGTTTGCTGAAGTTGTCAAACATTTTCCTATCGCCTCAGCTTTTGAGTTAAACCTTAGCTGTCCTCATGTGAAAAATTTCGGTTTATCTCTTGGTTCAAATCCAAAAGTTGTAAGAGAAGTTGTGAAATCTGTTAAAAAAGTGACAAAAAAACCGGTGTTTGTTAAACTCTCACCGAACGTTGAAGATATTGTTACCATAGGAAAATCTGCTGAGAGAGCTGGAGCAGATGGTGTTGTTGCAATTAACACTCTAAGAGGTATGGCTATAGACATCTACATGCGAAAACCGATATTGAGTAATATCAGCGGTGGTGTTAGCGGAGAGGGTATAAAGCCTATTGCATTAAAATGTGTTTGGGACCTTTATGAAGAGCTGAATATACCTATAATCGGAGCTGGTGGAATAACAACTTGGAAAGATGTTATTGAGTTTCTCTTAGCTGGAGCTTCAGCGGTTCAAATAGGATCTGCATTTTATTATAGCCACAGATACTTTTATAGCATAAAAGAAAGTTTGATAGCTTATGCAAGATGGAAAGATGAGAATTTAAGCGAGATAATTGGTAAAGCACATCAATAATTTCCAAAATACTTCTCCAACACCTTCTTCTGACCTCTTCTCAAGATTTCAGAAAGAGTTGATGGAGCTATACTAAGCATCTCAGCCAACTCTTCAAGTTTTATCTTTTTAGGATAGTCAAAGTATCCTTCTTTTAAAGCGATTCTGAGGATTTCCTCTTCCCTATATGTAACACGATCTTTTTCATTTATATTGCCTTTATACGTTATCTCAAAATCAACACCACTCTCTTCAAGTCTTCTCACCAACTTGACAAAACTATCTTCATCACATATCAAATTCCATAGAACATACTCATCTCTAACATCTGCAGAAGTTATCAAACATCCAGCCTTAAGTATATTAATAGCCACATCACAACTATGATTTCTTACAAGAACTTTTGCTTCATCTCTTGAGAGTAAGATAGCTGTACACGCTGGCGGAAGCGATTTTATAGCTTTTTCAACTTCTTTAGCCTTTACATCTATTAAGCTCCTCAAATTTTCATCAAAAGCAGATATATTCTCAACCTTCACTATGGCTGAGTCTATAACTTTTTTAATCCAACTCATCTGACAGTTAGGAGGAGAAGGAGTTTTTATTTGGACTTCGATCATTAAATCTTAGAGGTTAAAGATGAATAAAAAGTTAATTATGTTAGCTTTACTTCATTTCTATCAACATTAACATTAATTACTAATTTCATTCCAAAATATTTATAATATTTCCTACATATAAATAAACAAACTTTTAATATTAAAAATATATTAAAATAAATTTATAATTATATATAAGTAATTATAATACCACTTCCTCTGGCTGATAATGCCTACGGAGTCTATTCAAAAATTCTTCAAAATCTATTTTATTAAGAATATTCCAATCAAATTCCTCAACTTCCCTCTCTTCAATATAGAGAGCATTAGTTGGACAAACCGCTATGCAAGAACCAAATCCATCACACAACCTTTCATCTACAAGCTTAGCTTTTCCATTTTCAAGTTTTAGTGCTTGAGTAGGACATGAATTTACACATCTCCCACAACCTATACATTTCTCAACATCTATAGCTATTATCATCCTTTTTCTTTTCAATTCACATACCTCCATGTGCCGCTCTTTCAGCTTCTATCATACTCTTGTCAATTTTACCAGTAAATTCTTCTATATTACCCGAAACTCTCACAATATATCTATTTATCTTTTTATTCACCTTATCAGAATCAACTCTATCTACCATCATGTGAATTGCCTGACAGCATGGAACTTCCATTGTAATGACATCAACTTCTTCAAATTCTCCTTCCTCAAGCAAGAGTTTTATTTTTTCAAAAACCCTATTTGGATCTTCAAGCATCGGACAACCAATAACTACTGCTTCATCTTCAAATCTATCTCTTATCTCCTTATTAACGAGTACTGCACAATCTGCTGCTATCGTAATCTTTCCCTCTTTAAGGAATGGTGCTTTTGGATGTACAAGCAATATTTTAACAGGCCATTGTCTCATCTTCATAAATAAAGGTAAGATGGAAGTGTTTAATAAATTGTCCCTAAATCTTTCGAATTATTTATAAGATCGAGTGTAATCCATTTATTATGTTCACACTCAGAGTTGATAAAGTTATTAGACACAACGAAAGGTATTCGACGATATTTTTTGAAAAAGAATTAAAATCTTTTCCAGGACAATTTGTAATGTTAAACATCTTCGATCTTGAGGAGATACCACTAAGCTTATCCTCACCGCAATCAGTTACAGTTAAAGCTGTCGGAGAGACTACGAGATATTTAATAAAGATAAAGCCCGGAGAGAGAGTTGGAATAAAAGGCCCCATAGGTAACCCTTTTTCTCCAGCTAAAGGGAAAGTCCTAATGATTGCTGGTGGAATTGGTGTAGCTCCTCTTGCATACTTATATGACTTTTTACAAAAATGTAGAGTTAAGGTTAAGGTGTTATATGCTGTAAGAAGTAGTGATGACTTGGTGTTAAAGGAGAGATTTGAAAAAGCGAGAATGAGAATTATAACAGAGGATGGTAGCGAGGGAGAGAAAGGGAATATATTCGATCTCGTTTATTCAGAGGATGTTGAAGAGTATGATAAGATATACATATGCGGACCAGAAGTCGTTATGAGAGGAATACATTCATATTTTAAAGAATTAGGTATATTGAATAAGACAGAGTTTTCCCTAGACAGATATATGAAATGTGGAATTGGAATATGTGGAAGTTGCGTTATTGGAAACGGTATGAGGGTTTGTGTTGAAGGTCCTGTTTTCAGAGGAGATGAAATAGTGTGGTGAATTAAGAGAATTTATCGATTAGTTCAACTAAATCAATAACTTCCAACTTCCCCTCACTAGCCTGTTTTAAATGAAGTTTACAAAATGGACAGGAAGAAATGATCATCTTAACTCCAATATTTTCTGCCTGAGCGACTCTTTTTTTCCCAATCTTCATTGCTAAATCTTTAAATTGCGATTTTACACCACCACCAGCACCACAGCAAAGAGATCTCTCTTTATTATCTTCCATTTCAATTAATTCAATTCCAGATAATTCCAACACCCTTCTTGGTTCTTCATAAATTCCCATATGCCTACCGAGATGACAAGGATCATGATAAGTAGCTTTAAGTTTTTTCTTTCTAACTTTTAATTTTTTTTCATTAATCAACTCTAATAAGAGTTGTGAAACATGAATAACCTCAAAATTCCAAGCATATCCAAGCTCTTTAGCAATAACTGGATAATCTTTCTTAATAGTCCTAAAACAACCTGAACATGACGTGAGTATTTTTTTAACACCCCTCTTTCTCCATTCCCTATAATTTTTCTTAAAAAACTCAATAGCTAAATCTCTTTGTCCAGTCCTAAGAAATGGAGAGCCACAGCAATATTCATCTCTCCCAGCATAACTAAAATCTACCCCTGCTTTATTAAGAATGCTTACAACACTCTTCGCTATCTCATTCATTCGATAACTTGCAGTACAACCAGCGAAGTATACCAATTCAGCTTTTTTTATCTCAAAATTTTCTGAAAGTTGTTTAAACCACTCATCTCTTTTATTTAATTCCTCTCCATACGGATTGCCATTTTTTAATGCCGAATTTCTAATCCTTTCATGAGCTTTTAAAGGGCCTTTTCTTTTAACAAATACTTCTCTCGCTTTCTCCCAGATTTCGATAAGTGGTATTGATGTTTGACATACAACTTCGCATATCCCACAAGTTGTGCATTTAAAAAAATCTTGAACAATTCCCTCAATTTCTTCAAATTTAATTTCTCTTTTTAAAATTCCTTTGAGTAAATAAATTCTTCCTCTGGGAGATGAACTCTCCCATCCCTCTTCATAATAAACCGGACAAATTCTACAAAAATTGCATTGGGCGCAGATGAAAATCTCTTTTTCAAGCTCTTTAAACAAAGTATCATCTCTCACGATATCAGCTCCGCAATCTTCATAAGTGTTGGTAATCTTCCTTTTGGGAATACTTTTCCGTAGTTAAGGAGGTTTAACGGATCTATCTTTTTCTTGTAATTTAAAAGCTCATAGTATTCTTCTATAACTTTTGGTGAGTGATGCGCGAGATATAGCCCAGTAGAGTATGCTTTTCCTCCAAGAGAGTACGCCAGTTTCATAGCCTTGATGCTTTTTCTCCAAGCAAGAGTATAACCAACCTTTCTCTCATCTGCAAGAAAAAAGGAAAGTGAAGTCACATTATTTTTGTTAAACCAAATCTCAATCATAGCACCCATTTTTTTCATTTTTTTCACGTATTCTGGAATGGAATTGTAGGGTAATATAACCTCGGATATTATAAGAGTTGGTCCCAACCTCTTTACACGCATCGAATAAAATCTTAAATCCCATAAATGTTCTCCAAGCTGAGGGTTTCCAATTTTAAGATTACTTAAATTGAGGAGTTGTTTGCTGTTCTCCACTCCTACAATAACCAATGTATCTTTTTCTGGAACCTCATATTGAACATCATCTCTAAATACCTGATTCTTTGCAGTGATGTATTCAGAAGATAGGAAAAATGCCGAATAAATATAGTTTTTCCAATTTTCAACCAATTTAACAGCCTCATCAATACTAACATGAAAAGCAACAGCGTTATACTCTTCATACTCCTTTAATTTTATCCAAGCTTTTGTTATTATTCCTGTGGTGCCATGTAATCCAGAGAAAAGATGAATGTCTTCAGTCTCTCTTACTCCTGAAAAATCTGCAATCCTTAATCTTTCAACATTTTCAGCTATACCACCATACCTCAAACTTCCCACTCCATATCCACCAGCAGAGATCCATCCTGCTATAGTCGATGCTGGCGCACTAGTTGGATAAACTCTAAGTGATAAGCCAACTTTATTTAATTCTCTCTCCACATCCCACCACACAACTCCAGGTTCTGCTATGAGAATTTTCTGTTTTTCATCAATTTCAAATTCTTTCATTCTAAAAAAATCTATAATTATTGAGTTATATGGTGAATATGGTAAAACCCCACCATAACCGGATGTTCCCGCTCCTCTTGGAATTACATTAAGCCTATTATCCCTTGCATAATTAAGAATTTCGAGAATTTCATTCTCATTTCTGGGTTGATAAACAGCTTTTGGTTTTGAAATAAAGAGTTTAATAAGAAAAGGTGGAGATGTTATATCGTGGGAGTATAAGTAAAGTTGAACCGGATGGATTGAATTTGGAATAGATTTCATATTCTATTTAAACTTAAAAGAGATAAAAAGATTTATGTATATCTTTTCTTTTACTACTATGTCTTATTAATATATACTTATTTTATATATCAATAGTAATTTTCATATTTATAATTTTTTATTAAAATGATTTTTTTCTAAAATAATTCCTGCCAATTAATTATTATTTTGTATTAAAAATATAAAATTTAATGAATAATAATATTTTAATTATTTATAAAAGTATTAGCTTAAAGTATTTATTTAGCCAAAAATGTTAGCCAAATCTCCTAATTGCATAGAGAGCAATTGAGAAGCCAAGTAAAAGTAATGCTAGTCCAATATAAAAATCAAATATTATATCAACATACCCTTTGGGTAAAGAAAGTATGGAAGGTTGAGGTATAGAAATTGGGGTTTCTATTGGAGCTGGAGTATGTGTAGGAGTAGGAATAAGTGTGGGTGTTGGTGTAGAAATTGGAATTGAAGGAACACTTTTTGTAGCTTCTTTTACCATAAACCTCCCAACAACTCTCATTGACTCGAACAATTGTAAGATTCCAATAGCTGAAAATGATATAGCTACAATTAAAGAAATAATCAGTTTAATTCTCGCTTCCTCTGGATGCATTAATGTCTTCCCATTAGATGTCAACTCGTAATAAATCCATTTTCTACCTTCATCAACCCTTCTAACAAGTCCAGCATTAACAAGTTTATCCAAATGTTCTTTTACAGCTGTTTTAGATAAATCTAAAGATTTTGCAAGCTCGGTTAGAGTCATTCTTCGTTCATCTAACTTTTTTAGAATCTCCAATCTAGTTTCAGACGCTAAAAGGAATATCGTTTTTCTATCAAGTGAAATATTCATATATCTAAGCAATTTACGATTAAGAATAAAAATATTCGGAATTGTTAGGTTTAAGCCTTACAAAAACGAAAGATTAAATGTAAGATTACATAAAATTATTTTAATCAGAATGTTTTTCATCCACTCATGTTTACAAACATTTACTCTCATAAAGAAGTTGAAAAATTCGTGATGGACTTTTGGGAGAGAAATAAGATATATGAGAAGGTTAAAGAGAGGGGAAATGAGTATTTTTTCTTTGTTGACGGTCCTCCATACACAACTGGTAGAATTCACCTCGGCACTGCTTGGAATAAGGTGATAAAAGACACAATTTTAAGATATAAAAGAATGAAGGGCTTTAAAGTTACTGACAAGCCTGGATGGGATATGCATGGATTGCCTATAGAGGTTAAGGTTGAGCAAGAATTAGGAATTAAGGAAAAAAAGGAGATCGAAGAGTTTGGAATTGATAGATTTGTCTCAAGATGTATGGAATATGCTTTAAAAAATAAAGATGCCATGACAAAACAGTTTAAAAGACTTGGAGTTTGGATGGATTGGGACAACCCATATATGACTGTCAAAGCTGAATATATAAACTCTGCATGGTGGACAATAAAAAAAGCAAGCGAAAAAGGTCTGCTTGAGAGGAAGAAGATGGTTGTAAACTGGTGTCCAAGATGTGAAACTGCATTAGCTGATGCAGAGGTTGAATACGCTGATAAAACAGACCCTTCCATTTATGTAAAATTCCCCGTAAAAGGAGAGAAATCAACCTACATAGTTATATGGACAACAACACCTTGGACTCTTCCAGCTAATATGGCTGTTGCTGTGCATCCATCTCTTGAGTATGCTATAGTAAAGGCGATGAAAGATGATAGGATAGAATATCTAATAATAGCAAAGGAATTAGTTGATGGAGTTCTTAAGAAAGGAAGATATGAGATATGGGAAATTGTTGAAACTAAGCTTGGTGAGGATTTAGTTGGAATTGAATATGAACATCCATTAGCAGATGAAGTTCCTGAACAAAGAAATTATATCCACAAAATCTACATGGCCGATTTTGTGTCTGCTGAAAACACTGGTTGTGTTCATATAGCCACAGCACATGGACTTGAGGACTATGAATTGGGAATGAAATACGGAATTAAGATATTTAACCCAGTTGATGATAAAGGAGTTTACAACGATAAAGCTGGGAAATATAGAGGTATAAACGTATTTGATGCAAATAAAATCATAATAGAAGACTTAAAAAGAAAAGGTCTTTTGATTGCTGAAGAAAAGATAACCCATCGTTATGGACATTGTTGGAGATGTAAAACTCCTATAATTTACAGAGCAACAGAACAGTGGTTTTTGAAAATCAGCAAGTTAAAGGAAGCTATGATGAACGAAATAGACAAGGTTGTATGGATTCCAGAATGGGCAGGTTATGCCAGATTTAAAGATTGGGTCAGCAATGCTAAGGATTGGTGTATAAGTAGACAACGATATTGGGGAATTCCAATCCCAGTATGGGAATGCGAATGTGGAGAGATGAAGGTTTTAGGAGATATAAACGAGATTGATTGGAAGAGTGATCTCGATTTGCATAGACCTAAAATAGATGAGATTGAATTCAAGTGTAAATGTGGAAAGAAGATGAAGAGAGTTCCAGATGTATTTGATGTCTGGTTCGATAGCGGAGTTGCAAGTTGGGGGAGTATAGCTTATCCACTAAAAAAGGAGGATTTCAAAAATCTTTGGCCAGCAGATTTTATAACAGAAGGACATGATCAAACAAGAGGGTGGTTTTATTCCCAACTTGGAGCCAGTATAATTGCCTTTGAAAAAGCCCCCTATAAAACTGTCCTCATGCATGGCTTTACTTTAGATGAATTTGGAAGAAAAATGAGTAAGAGTCTTGGAAATGTCGTTGAACCAGAAGATGTGATTGAAAAGATAGGGGTTGATGCGTTTAGACTCTATACACTCTCTTCAGCTCTATGGGAAGATTTAAAGTTCAGTTGGGATGAAGCAAATAACTTCTTAAGATTCTTGAATGTTTTTTGGAATGTTGTTAGATTTGCTCACACATACATGAGCCTTGATAAATTTAAGGAGGTAGATGTAAAGGAGTTAAATCTAAGTATAGAGGATAGATGGATTCTATCAAGACTTGAAAACCTTTGCAAGGTTGCAAACGATGCTATGGAGAATTACCAGTTGCATATTGTTGTGAGAAGGTTTATAGAGTTTATGGCTGAGGATTTTAGTAGGTGGTATATTCAATTATCTAGGAGAAAAGTGTGGGAAGAGAAAGACTCCCCTTCAAAAATCTCCGCCTACGCTGTTATGTTCAGAGTTATAGATAAAGGAATTAGGATAATAGCCCCCTTTGCCCCTTTCATAGCTGAATATATATATCAAAACTTTGTAAAAAAGTTTAAAGAAGGAAAGGATTCCATATTCATGGAAAACTATCCAGAGGTTGAAGAAGAATTTATAGATGAGATGCTCGAAAGAGATATGGAGATAATAAGAGATGTAAGTGAAGCTTGCTATAACGCAAGACAAAAATCTAAGATTAAGTTAAGGTGGCCGTTAAGAGAGCTGATCGTCGAAGGAGGAGAAGAGGTAAGAAAAGCTGTGGAAAATCTCAAAGATGTCTTATTGGCACAGTGTAATGTGAAAGATGTTAAAGTTGTAAAAAGCTTTGAAAAGAAGATTAACATTAAACCAGATTTTAAAAAGTTAGGACCAATTTTAAAAGAAAAAATTAAGGATTTTTCGAGTTATCTCGAAAGCTTAAACCAAGAAGATTTGAAGAAGATTGTTGAGAACGGCTACGTTGAGTTCAATGGAGTTAGAATTGATAAATCATCACTGTTAATCGAATACATTATTCCTCCAAATTACAGCTATTCAGAATTTTCAAAAGGAGTAGTTTACCTGAATACAAGGATTGATGAAGAATTAAAGAGAGAAGCTTTTGCCAGAGAGTTAGTTAGGAGAATTCAAGAAATGAGAAAAGAATTAGATCTTGATGTAGAAGAGTATATCGATGTTTCAATCGTTATGGATGAAAATCTCATCAAAGGATTTCTTGATTATATAAAAACAGAGACGAGAGCCAGAAATCTTGAATTCGGTTACGCAGAAGGATATGTAAAGGAATGGGAAATTGAGAACGTTAAAGTTTCTATTGGTATAAAGAGATTGGTATAAAGAGGCTATGAGATGAATGAGGCTTGATGAATGGTTAAAGGTTTATGAAAAGATTCTCTCGGATTTTAACTTTGTGAGAGAAGCTGACGAAAATTCAGCAAAACTCATTCATGATCTTGGAAAGGGGAAACTTCTTGATAAGGAAGTAATTGAGAAAATAGTAAAAGATAGAGTTGTCGTTATAATTGGAGGAGCTGTAAAGAGTGAGATTGATGTAGAGGTGGATGTAATCATAACTGCCGGAAAAGCTATTCTTAAATGGATAGAATTGAGCGATAAAATCCCAAACATCCACGTTACAGATATGGAAGAAGATTTAGATATCCTTCTTGATTTAAATAGGAAGGGATGTATCCTAGTCCTCCATGCACATGGAGATAATGCCGAAAGAATAAAAAAAATTGTTCCATATATTCCAAGATTTGTCGCAACAACACAATCTATCCCGTTTAACAGAGTCTACAACTTTGGAGGATTTACAGATGGAGATAGAGCAGCAATTATGGCAAAAGAGCTTGGAGCGAGGAAAATTATTCTTCATGGATTCGAATTTAAAGGAGAAGGTGTTAAAGGAAAAAAACTGAAATGGGCTGAGAAGATTTTGAGGAAAGAGGGTTTGATTTAAATACTCCTTTAATATTTTTGAATTAGCATGATAGCGATAATCGGTGGAGGTCTTGCAGGTTTATCTCTTTCATATTTTCTTGAAAATTCTAAGATTAAAGCTGAGATATTCGAAGCTGAGAAAAGACTTGGGGGTCTGATGAAAAGTGAGGTTATAGATGGCTTTACATTTGATTCCGGTGGATCCCATATAATATTTTCAAACAATGGAAAAATTCTAAGAGAGATGATAGAAATAACCGGTAATGTTGTTATGCATTTAAGAAGAACATACATCTATTATGAGGGGAAGTATGTAAAGTATCCGTTTGAGAATGGAATTTACATGCTCCCAGAGAGTGAGAGATTTAAAATCCTTTGGGATTTTGTAGAGAATTTAATCAAAAAAGAAAGGAAACCTCCAGAGAATTTGCTTGAATGGTTTTATGCTGTTTTTGGAAAAGAGATTACTGAAAGATATCTTAAACCTTATAACGAGAAACTCTGGGGGAGAGATCTCGCAGATATCTCTTTAGAATGGGTTAAGAATAGAGTACCAAACCCACCAATCGTAGATATATTAAAATCCTGTGTTGGTATACCAACAGAAGGTTATAAACATCAGCTTAGATTTTATTATCCCCTTAAAGGAGGAATAGAGACGCTAATAAGAAGGTTAAATGATAACATAAACGCAAAAATTAACCTCTCACAAAAAGTAAAAAGAATCGAAAGTGATGAGGATCGTGTTATTATAAAAACTAAAAAAGTTGAGAAAGAATATGAATTTGTCATTTCAACAGCTCCTTTGCATGAAATTGCATTAGCGTTTGATGATTCAAAAGAGATTAGGAGAGAGGCCAACAAATTAGAAGTGAATTCTTTAACTGTTGTTGGACTGGGAATAAAAGGAGAAATCCCAGATTTTCACTGGATTTACGTGCCAAATAAAGAGATAATATTTCATAGATTAGCTTTTCTCAGTAATTACAGTCCTTTTATGAGTCCAGAAGGATATGCCAGTGTTATAGCCGAGATATCTCATAAAGCTGATGAAAAGATAAGAGATCCGATTGAAAAAGTCATAGATGGACTTTATGAGATGGGCTTCGATTTTGATGTTGTTGTGGATAAAAGTTGGGAATGGAAATATGCTTATGTGGTTTATGACCATAAATGCAGTAAGGCTGTTAAAAAGCTTAAAGACTTCCTAATCGAGAGAAAAGTTATCCCTCATGGGAGATTTGGAGGTTGGGACTATCTTAACATGGATGGAGTGTGGGAAAAATCAAAAAAGCTTGCGGAGGTGATTAAAAGAGTCCAAGACACTAATGAAAGAATTGCAAGAAGAAGTGGGAGTAAGGATAGAGGAGAAAGTGGAAATAGATGTAAAGATGAAGAGGATATAGTTATAAAAATTATAAGAGCAAAAGATTTGCCGTAATAAAGGGTAAGCGATTAAAAATGAGTGAAATGGGTAAAGCTTTACTTGTAATACTCAACAAGGATAATGCAGAGAAACTTGAAAGATGTATAACATCACTTTTATCACAAACTGCAAAATTATCTAAAGATTTTGATATCCTCATTTTAGACGGAGGCTCAAAAGATAACTCCAGAGATGTAGCAATGAGATTTTCAAAGAGATATAGTGGAATCTATTTTAAAGTTCAGAATGTTATAGGTGGAACAGGATTCGCTAGGAGAGAGGCTTGCGAATATGCTTTAAAAAAAGGTTATAAATTTATCATATGGGGAGATTCAGAAAATGTATATGATAAGAGTTATGTTGAAAAGATGTTAGAAAAACTTGAAGATTGTGACTTAGTTGGAGGAATACCAAAAGTTAGAGGGGGTTTTTTCGCTCATGCTTTTGCATGGTATCATGCAATACATCTCATCTTTCCTAGGATTTATAGAGTTCATATTCCTGGTAATAATAAAGGAGAGAGGACAGAGATCTATAGAGTTGTAAGTTATCCTGAGAGTATAAGAGCCGATGATTACGGTTTTAGTTTGGCTCTAATTAAAAAACTCATTAAAAATAAGATTAAGATAAAGAGTTGCATCGCTAACTCTTTTGTTATTGTTTCACTCCCCGAAAGTATTAAAGACGTTCATAGATGGCAAATAAATAGAGCTAAAGGAGTAGCTCAAGCCCTTAAAATTGTTAATTTCAAGCCATACGATGTTATTGGCTGGTCTTCAATATTTCTTTTTTTAATAGTGTTATTATCACTTACAATTATCAACTATACCCATCTCCTACTACTCTACCTGCTTTTTCTCTTCACTCTCTCAATAGTTATTTTCATTAGAAGTAAAGATTACATTGAAAAACCAAAATATATCTATTTCTTTACGCCTTTTATTGGATTGCTCATACATTCCATCTATTCAATCTATGCTTTAATCCACTATTTAAGGTGGTCATATGAGAAATGAAATGAAATCAGGTATTGCTATATTGATAAGCGCAGTTACAATTTTTTTGATCTTTAAAATTACAAAGGTTAGCTTCTCAATTGTAGATGTTGTAAAACTTAACCCTTTTTTCATTTTACTAGCTTTAATTCATCAGATTTCATTCTGGTTTTTATGGGCTTTCAGGCTGAAGATGATAACTGAATCTCTTGGCAAGAAATTGAGCTTTCTATTTTCGTTAGAGACTACACTTTCAAGCATGTTTTTCGCAGCGATAACGCCTTCATCTGCTGGCGGTGAGCCTGTAAGGGCTAAACTTATAGGTAGCAAATGCGGTAGTTATGGACTTTCCACAGCGGTAGTCTTAATAGAAAGGCTTTTAGATGCGATATTCTTTGCTATAGCTCTTCCGATTTTCTTAATATTTACAGATTTTGCAGTTGGATTTGGTTTGAAGGTTGCAACTCTTTTCTCCGCTTTCCTAATTCTTTTTATTACAATGATATACGCTTTGTTTAAAGATCCAAAAAAGATAAAAACCTTAATTATATATTTCAATAAAAAATTTTTGAAAAAATTCATAGGAGAAAGAGGGGACTCCATAACTGGGAAATTGATAAAAGAGGCTGAAAGCTTTAGAATGGCTTTAATAGAGTTTTCTAAAGTTGAGATCGGAAGATCCTCTTTAATAGTCTTTATTACAGTTTTAATGTGGATTATCGGTTTTCTCATCCCATCATATATACTTCTCGCAATGAAAAATGAACCACATTTTCTTTTATCGATCACATCTCAACTCATAATAGTTGTAGTATCTCTCATCCCATTAACACCAGGAAGTAGTGGTATAGCTGAGGTTAGTATGGCGTATCTATATTCAAACTTCGTTCCTAAAAGTGTATTGGGAGTGTTAGTTGCGATATGGAGGGTTGTAACATATTATACGAACTTACTATTTGGGTTTTTTGTAACATTCAGATTATTCAACACGAACAAGTTGGGATAAGTATGAAAGACGAATTGAGAATTGCAATTATAGTTCCCGTTTCAATTTACGAGCCTAAAGAAATAATTGTAGAGAGTGCTAAACACCTAACATCTCTAAATTTTGAGAATTTTAAAAAAAGAATTCTATACGTTTTCGATGGAGATGAAAACGACGAGAGAATAAAGGAATTAAAGAGATTCGGGGTAGAAGTTTTATCGAGAAATACAAATAGAGGAAAAAGGGCTGGAGCTATAAATGATGGATTAGAATATTTAAAAAGCTTTAAACCCGATTTTGTTGCTATATTTGATATAGATTCCCGTCCTTCACAAGACTTTATTCATGAAGCTATAAGTAATTTTAAAAGAGGGATATATATAGTTTCAGCGAGAAGATATATTTATAATGTAAACAACTTGATTTCAAAAGTTATCGATATAGAATATAGATTGATAAACTTTTTTTTGAAAATATCAGAATTTAAACAGTTCAATGGATTGATTGGAGTTTTAGACGCAAATCTACTTTATAGATATAGGCTAAATGAAGATATCCTAACAGAAGATGCAGATTATGCAACAAGAATGTACTGCTTGGGATATAAAGCCACTTTATGTAAGGGAAAAATTTTTGAGCAGTCTCCAAAAAACTGGAAAGATTTTCTCAATCAAAGGATTAGATGGTATTTCGGAGGGTTACAGCTTTGGAAGTATTCTAAAGATGTATTAAAATCCGGAAGAGTTAAGTTTATCTCATCTTGGATTTCTGCTTTAACTCTAACATACTTCCCAATCATCTTCCTTCCAATAGTCCTACTATCTCTCCCATCTCTATTAATTTACAGAAAATTAAAGGGATTTGAAATTTATTTTGGATTTATATTCTATGTACTTATACTACAAACAGCTATGATCTTAGCTTTGAAGAATTTTTTAATCGGGAAAAAAGTTGAATGGAAAGCTATGAAAAGATTATGACTTGATTTAGGTGTGTTCAGAATGATAACTAATCTTTTTTACACTTTCAAATTATCAACGAATGATCAAGACTCTCCATTAAAAGAGATGTTGCAAAAACACCTCAATGGAAGTAGATCAACATAAAACAATAAAACTCGTTAAAAATGGATCATAAACCTACTCTTGGTGAAACAATGCATACATAACTTGTAGTTAATCAAAACGACTAACATGGTATTATTGCTAAGGATGCTTAGCATATTTGAGGAAATAAGATATAGAAAGCTAAAAGCCATACTGATTCTGAAAGTTATAACAGCTTTCATGTTCTTCTCCACTAAAATTCAGTTATGTGTTAGTGGATTAAAGCGAAAAATGATGAAAAAGTTTTGAAGATAAAAGTTTAAGGTTTAGCTTAAAAGAATTCACAGATACATTATTGAAAATCTTGAATTTAATTGTAAAGAGAGAGCTTGAGATATATAAACTCATCATTATGCACTGATATAGCGTTGACATCAACTGGTTCAAAAAACGAGTTAAGTAGG
>WAJX01000152.1 GCA_015523665.1 Ferroglobus sp. | reverse complement strand
ATATTATATTCTAGACATCTATAAATCATTTAAGGGGAAATCCTATGGAAATTGCAAGTCTTGTAATTTCTCACAAAAAAGCATCAATAAATGAAATTCAAAAAGCTTGGCATGGAGATTACAAATCTCTTATTGATAAAGTTTTATCTTTTCCCAACATCTATGAATGTGCAATTCTTTTAACATGTAATAGAGTTGAGGTCTATGTAGTCGGAAAAAAGACAGTAGAGACACTTAAAGAATTTGCATGCAAGATGAGAGTGCCAGAAAGAATAATAGAAATACATAAAAATGATGATTGTCTTGAACACATTTTAAGAGTTTCCGCAGGATTAGAATCAATGATGATTGGTGAAGATCAAATACTTGGGCAGGTTAAGGATTTCTATAATCTTTCAAAGATGTATGGTGGTATAGGAGAAGTTTTGGATATAGTTTTTAACAAAGCTATCCAAGTTGGGAAAAAGGTTAGAAGAGAGACGAAGATCAATAGGGGCTCTGTATCAATTGGAAGTGCAGCGGTTGAATTAGCCGAAAAAATTCTTGGAAGTTTAAGAGGTAAGAAGGTACTTATTATAGGTGCTGGAGAGATGAGCAGATTGGTTGCAAAATCTTTAGCCCATAAAGGTTGTGCTACCCTTTATTTAGCGAATAGAACAATGAAAAGAGGAGAAAGACTTGCTAAAGAAGTTAACGGTATTGCTGTTAGATTTGATAAAATAGAGAGATATATGGTTGAATCCGATATAGTTTTCTCAGCCACGTCATCTCAAAACCCAATTATTACATGTGATGCTGTAAAAAGGGTTATGGAGGTTAAAAAGGATAAGTTGATCATAATAGATATAGCTCTTCCACGAGATGTTGAAGAAGAGGTTGAAAATATAGAAAATGTTGAAGTTTACACGATAGATGATCTCAGAGAGATTAGCTATGAGAATCTCAAAAAAAGGATAAAAGAGGCAAAAAAAGCCGAAAAGATAGTTGCAGATGAACTTAAACATCTAAAAGATATGCTTAAAGAGTTGAGAGCTAACAACATCCTCGCGATCATGTATTCTCATGCTGAATCTGTTAAGAGATATGAGCTTGAAGAACTTTATAATAAGTTAAAAGCTAAATACGATATCGATGAAAGTGTAATTTCACTTTTAGAAGATTTTGCTAATTCTTTCATAAAAAAATTTTTGAGAAAGCCAACGGTTAAATTAAAAATGGCAGCCAGAAATGGAATGAATGAAGTGATCGATGCAATTGAGTTTTTATTCGGAGGTGAAGAATTTGGAATTCCCAAAGCTAAGGATGAGAAGATTGAGAAAAGACAAGATGAGACCGCTATTCAGGCAAACGAGAGTTAAAGTTGAGGATCTGATAATGCCTATTTTTGTTGACGAAAATATTTCTTCAAAAAAAGAAATTCCTTCCATGCCTGAATATTATCGTATTCCAGTTAAAGATGTTTCTGATGAGGTTGGAAAAGCGATGGAGTTGGGAATAAAAGCATTCATATTCTTTGGTATCCCAAAACATAAAGATGAACTTGCAACTTCAGCCTATGATGATGATGGAGTTGTGCAGAGAGCGTTAAAAAATGTAAATAAAGATTTTAGTGATGCTATTCTCATCACAGATGTGTGCTTATGTGAATACACAACTCATGGGCATTGTGGAATAGTGAAAGATGGTGTCATTTTAAATGATGCAACCCTTCCAATACTTGAAAAAATAGCAATTAGTCATGCTAAAGCTGGAGTTGACATAGTTGCACCATCTGGAATGATGGATGGTATGGTTGGAGCGATAAGAAACGCTTTAGATAGAAGTGGGTTTGAAGATGTAGCAATTATGAGCTATTCAGCTAAGTATGCAAGCAATTTTTATTCTCCATTCAGAGATGCCGCAGACAGTAAATTTACTTTTGGTAATAGAAAGAGTTACCAAATGGATTTCCATAATTCTGATGAAGCTTTAAGAGAAGTAGAATTAGACTTAAAGGAGGGAGCCGACATAATAATGGTTAAGCCAGCCTTAGCTTATTTAGATGTGATTAAAAAAGTAAAAGAGACTTTTACTGTACCGTTGGCTGCATACAATGTAAGTGGAGAATATGCTATGGTTAAAGCTGCATCAAAACTCGGATTCTTAGATGAAAAAGAGATAATTTACGAGATCTTAATATCGATCAAAAGAGCTGGAGCGGATTTAATTATAACATATCACGCAAAAGATGCGGCTGAGATTCTTTGAATTCATCATTAATGTATCTTATTATTATAATATATTATTAAAATATAAAAATAAATATAATTTAATTGCTTTTAATTATTAATGTATCACTATGTATTATCATAAATTGACAAAATTTAAATCCAAATTACTTAAAAACAATATTAAAGAGCATAAAATCCTGTAAATTATAATACGATAAACTCATACACATTTTGAAAAATAACCAAAAGTTTTTAAATATAAGCTTTAAAATGTTTAAATGAGGATAGGTGAATGATATGGGAGTGAATAACAGATTAGAAGTTTATAAATGCAATGTGTGTGGAAATATTGTGGAGGTTTTAACCGTTGGTGGTGGAGAATTAGTCTGTTGTGGCCAGCCAATGGAGTTACTTACAGGGAAAACCGAAGATGTAGGAAGAGAAAAACATGTACCAGTGTTGGAGATAGAAAAGACTGGAGTTAAAGTAAAGGTGGGCTCAATACCTCATCCGATGGAAGAGAACCATTATATCGAATGGATAGAAATAATTGCAGACGGAGTCGCTTATAGAAGGTTTTTAAAACCAGGAGATAAAGCTGAAGCTGAATTTAATATAAGAGCAGAAAAAATAGAGGCTAGAGAATACTGTAACATCCATGGATTGTGGAAATCGCAATAGATATGAGTATAACCTTATAAGCACTGCAACAACTCTACATAATAAATAAAAATTTCTATAGATAAAAAATGAAGTAAGATTAAAATTAGAGATTAGATATATATTTTATTTTTAGTCTATGTATATCTATTAGTGATCAATTCAATTACAATAGATGTTTGATAAATTTATATAAAAATTTTATATATAATATATATAAACTATTTATAGAAGCTATTTGTTGGAGATGGTTATCTAATTAACTTCTTATTAAAATGTTTTTAATAAAAAATTATAAAATAGATTAAATAAAATAATTATATTATTGAATAAATTCTAAACAAATTAACCAACAACACAATATAGCATTTAAAAAATTTAAAAATGATGTATCAAAACAACATTAACCCCAAATTACCAACATTTATAAGCAATTCTATGAATTGCTTTTTATGAATACCAAACCAGTCAAATCCAAAGAACTCTATAACGAAGCGAAGAAGCTAATGCCCGGTGGTGTTAGTAGCCCTGTAAGAGCGGTTAAACCTTATCCATTCTATACAGCAAAAGCTAAAGGATCTAAGATCTATGACGTTGATGGAAACGAGTATATCGACTACTGTATGGCTTATGGTCCTTTAATTTTAGGACATGCTGATGATAGAGTTAAAGAGAAAGTTAAAGAGGTTCTCGAAAACGGTTGGTTATATGGAACTCCAATAGAACTTGAGATAAGATATGCAAAACTCATAAGGGAAATATATCCATCAATGGAGATGATAAGATTGGTTAACACGGGCAGTGAAGCGACAATGTCAGCTTTAAGACTTGCAAAAGGCTTCACTGGAAAAGATAAATTCATAAAAGTTGAAGGTAGCTTTCATGGAGCACATGATACTGTTTTAGTTAAAGCAGGAAGCGGAGCTACCACTTATGGAATCCCAAATTCAGCTGGAGTGCCTGAAGATTTAGTTAGAAATACATTACAAGTCCCTTATAATAATCTAGAAACCTTAGCATATATTTCAGAGAAACAAAGAGATGAGATATCCGCTCTAATACTCGAACCTATTATGGGAAATTCATCACTCATCCTGCCAGAGGATGATTATTTAAAAGAGGTTAGGAAGATTACAGCTGAAAATGACATACTCCTCATCTTTGATGAGATTATCACTGGCTTCAGAGTTTCTCTTGGTGGAGCACAAGAATATTACAGCGTTAAACCAGATTTAACAACACTCGGAAAGATTGCTGGTGGAGGATTCCCTATAGGAATTTTTGGTGGTAAAAAAGAAATAATGGAATACATCGCTCCTACTGGACCAGTTTATCAAGCTGGTACATTCAGTGGAAATCCAGTTAGTTTAACAGCTGGAATGACTACAATAGAGATATTAAAAAGAGATAACCCATATAAAGAACTTGAAGAGAAAACGAGAGTAATAAAAGAAGCTGTTGAAGAGAGTGATTATGAGATAGGAGCGATAGCATCCATGTTCTGTATTTACTTTGGAGAAAGACCAAGAGATTATATTGATGCATTGAAACTTGATAAAGAGAAATTCATGGAATTTTATTGGAAATTGATTGAAAACGGTATTTTCTTTCCACCATCTCAGTATGAAATCTGTTTTATTAGCACAGCTCATAGCGATGAAGATATTGAAAAAACAGCAGAGGTAATATCAAGATGTCTGAAAGAGTTGTAATTGGAACCAGAGGGAGTAAGCTTGCATTAGCTCAAGCCGAGAAAGTGAAGGAGTTATTACTGAAAAATGGGTATGAGGTTGAAACTAAGATTATACGCACATCAGGAGATATAATGAAAGATAAACCACTACACGAATTCAAAGGAATAGGAGCTTTTGTTAGGAAAATAGATGAGGCTCTAGCAAGAAAGGAGATAGATTTAGCTGTTCATAGCTATAAGGATGTACCAAGTGAGCGAGTTAAGGAGACAGTTATCGCAGCTGTGCTTGAAAGAGAGAGTGCATGTGATGCTTTAATTGCAAATGGTCTGGCTTTAGAGGAGTTGCCATCTAAAGCAATCATCGGAACATCAAGTCTAAGAAGGAGGGCTCAAATCTTGAAATTGAGGAGGGATTTAAGAGTTGAAAACTTGAGAGGGAATATAGACACGAGGTTAAGAAAACTTAAAGAAGGAATGTACGATGCTATCATACTTGCAGAAGCTGGATTGATAAGACTTGGACTTGATAAAGAAATAAAATACGAAAAACTCTCACCAGAAATTTTTGTTCCTTCAGCAAATCAAGGAGTTATAGCTATAGCAACTAGAGAAGATAGAAAAGAAGAGTTTGAATTTCTAAATCACAAAAGAACATTTTTTGAAACATCTGTTGAGAGAGTTGTGCTAAAAGAATTAGGTATAGGTTGTGCAATTCCTGCAGGTATATATGCCAGATACAAAAATAAAGTCAGATTGATAATTGAAATTTTAAAAAGAGATGGTAGCTTTTCAATAAGAATTGATGAAAAGATGAGTAAGAAATCAGCTATTGATGAAGCAAAAGAGATCGCAAGAAGTGTTAAGGTGTTAATATGAGTGTCTATATAGTTGGAGCCGGCCCTGGAGATGTTGAATTGCTAACATTAAAAGCTTACAAAGTTATAATGGATGCTGATGTAATACTTTATGACGATCTTATTGGAGAAGATATACTCGAATTGTTGAAAAAAACGAAAGCAGAGCTGATAAGTGTTGGTAAGAGGTCAGGGAAGCATAAAAAAAAGCAAGAAGAGATAAATAAAATGTTAGTTGAGTATGCAAAACAAGGAAAAAAAGTGGTAAGACTTAAAGGAGGGGATCCATTTGTTTTCGGGAGAGGGGGAGAGGAGATTGAATTTCTTGCCGAGAATGGAATTGAATTTAAAGTTATCCCAGGTATAACATCAGCCATAGCAGTACCAGCATATGCAGGTATTCCTGTAACTCATAGAAGATGTGATCCAGCCTTAATATTTATAACCGGGAGAGAGGCTAGAGAGAGGTTAAAATGGGACGCTTTAGCAAAGCTTAACGCTACAATAATAGTTTTAATGGGTGTAAAGAACTTAGAAAAAATTTGTAGGAGATTAATCGAGAATGGTAAAGACCCAAAAACACCGGTTGCCATAATTCAAGAAGGGACTACAGCAAATCAGAGAGTTGTTGTTGGTAACCTTTCTAATATAGCAGAAATTGCAAAAAAAGAAAGAATAGAGCCTCCAGCGATAATTGTGATTGGAGATGTAGTAAAATTACGAGAAAAGACTGGAAAATTCATAAAAAACATTCATCACTGAATACAGTTGTCCATAAAATTCTTTTCTTGTTTTTGACATTCTTTTAAGCTTTTTAATACCGAATTCATCCACATTGAAGTCAAAATCGTAAACGACATCCATCAAGATTAAGCCATGTGGAGATGAAGGATTTACATTACCCTCTCCATTTAATACTCTCATCATATAACCCGAATCAGAAGTTATACCTACAACCTTTAAAGCCGATACTATATTCCTAAGCATATTCCAACAGAATGCATTTCCTTCAATATCGATGAAAATAAATCTATCTTTTTTCTCAATTTTTGTGTTATAAATTTCTCTAATACAACTTTTCTTACCTCTCACAAAAAACTTAAAATCATGAACCCCCTCAATCATCTTAAGAGCTTTTTCCATCTCTTTAATATCATAATCTTCCTCTAAAAGAATATACCTATAAATCCTCTTTTTAGCCATTTTTCTTGGATGAAAGGTATTTTCAACAATTCTATATCCCCAAATAGATATGTCATCTGGGAGAGTGTGATTCAAAGCTCTAACTAAGCTTAAATTAAACTTTTTTACATCTACCGAGAAGACGTTTCCCAACGCATGAACGCCTGAATCTGTCCTCCCACTGAATTTCAAGTTTTTAAATATAATCTGATTTTTTTCTAAAGCTTTTCTTATCTCTCCCTCTACTGTTCGTATTTTTGGTTGATACTGCAACCCATGAAAATTTGTTCCTATGTATGCAAATTTAAAAGCCACTCTCAACATTTAAGATCGTCTCATAAGCTCTTTTATAGCTTCCAAATTTCTATCTTTCAATGAATAATTAATCTCTTTATATTTTCTTATACTCTCTAAGTCTATCTTTGCAGATATAAGCTCTTCTTTTTCTTCATCTTTATATTTAGCAAGTATTCCAGTATGATCCACAATTAAACTTCTACCAACACATCTCTCCCCTAAAAAAGTATAACCGACTCCTCCAGCTTTAATTACTGCATATGCATTATCAAATGCTCGTGTAAAATACATACAATATCTGAGATTTTCAGAGGGGAGTTCAGATTTCTTAAGACTAACAACAGGATTTAAGATTACCTCAGCACCTTTTATAGCAGGAACTCTACATAACTCTGGATATAATATATCTGCACATATCAAAGCTGAAAGCTTTATTCCTCTAACATCAAAGATCTCTATCTTTTTTCCACATCTTATGCCAAGCTCTCTCTCTGTTTTAGTTGGATGTATTTTGGTTTGAGAACCCAAAAATTCTCCAGAGTCGTATATGTACAAGATGTTGTATAACTCTCCACTCTCTTCGATCTTTTCAATAACATTTCCGGCTAATATTATCCCATATTCATTACTGATATTTCTCAACCAATTTTTCGTTTTTTTAGAAGTTTCAAGACTCATGTCTCCTATGGTATATGAAAAATATTCTGGGAGGAGAAACAATTCTACTCCAATTTCAATTCCTTCTAAAATCAAATTTTCTGAACTTTTAAAAGGATTATTTTTTCCCACTCTACATTGAACAGCAGAAACTTTCATAGAGCTAAGAGATGTTAAACTCTTAATTATTTTTCCACATATTTTTCACATCTATCAATTTTCTCTAACCAATTTCCCCATATATCTCTAAATTCTTTATAATTCTTTATATTTTTCTATTTATATTATTTTTAATTAAAAATTCATAATAAATTATCTTTTACTTTCTCCTTCTCCCAAGTTTTCCTGGATGAACTATGCCAAAATTTCTTGCACATTTAGGGCAGTAGTATTTCTTTTGCTGAAAAACATGTACATTCTTTCTTCCTACAAGCTTCACAAGTTCGTAATCGAGCCTAAATCCAGAATAACTTACAAATGTTTTAAACCTTGGAACATTTCTACCACAGCCATCACATCTTATCGTATAGTCTTTACCCCTAGCACTGCTCTGTTTATACTCCCTAACATAGGGAGCTTTTGTCATAATAAAATTTTATTATAGGTGAACTTAAAACTATCGATTATAATGAAAGCTGAAAAATCACAAGATGATGAAAATGATGTAAGTGACGTTAAACTTTCGAAGCTTGTTAAAATTATAAGGAGTTAT
>WAJX01000151.1 GCA_015523665.1 Ferroglobus sp. | reverse complement strand
CAAAACAGATCAAAAGGGCAGTTGAATTGATAATGAATGCTGAGAGGCCAATAATATTAGCTGGAGGAGGAGTTAGATGGTCAAATGCTAGTTTTGAATTGATGAAGTTGGCTGAGAGCATACCAGCTTACGTTGTAACGAGTCTGATGGGTAGAGGGGCTATTCCAGAGGATCATCCCTTATGCTTGGGATTTGTTGGCATTTGTGGTAGAAAGTATGCGAATTATGCATTAAAAGAGTCAGACTTAATAATAGCAATAGGAACAAGCTTTTCAGATAAGAGTATTGAAAGTGATATTGACTCTAAAAAGATCATACACATAGATATCGATCCAGCTGAAATAGGAAAGAATGTGAAAGCTGATGTTCCAATAGTTGGTGATGCCAAGCTTATTTTAAAAGAGATGGTGAAGCTGACAAAGTATAAGAAGAGGAAGGAATGGGAAGATAAAATCGAAGGTTTAAAGAAATTATCTGGAGAAGAAGAGATGAATAAAGTGGCTGGGGTTATAAAAAGGATTTTCGAACTCTATTCTGATGCGATCATAACACTTGAACCAACAAAAGAATTGATAGAGGGGTCAAAGTTATTTAAATTTAAAAATTCTCGACAATTCATTACAAGCGGTGGATTAGGAACTGTTGGCTTTAGTCTTCCTGCTGCAGTTGGAGCACAGGTTGCTTCACAAGATAAATTGGTAGTTAGTATAACGAATAGCAAAGGTATGCTCATGAATATTCAAGAGTTAGCCACATCTGTAGACTTTAACATACCTGTTAAAATTATAGTGATGAACATGAATGGTGAGAGAATTGAACATCTGAGATTAGACGAATTGAGTAGAATAGATGTAAGTAATAAAAATATTAACAAGAAAATAATAAGAAAAATAAGTAAAAAAGAGTTGAACTTTGAAAAAATTGCTAGGGGATTCGGTGCAGTCAGTATAGCTATTGAAAATCCTAATGAAGTAAATGATGCTTTGAAAGAAGTTTCTGAAATTAAAGACAGGCCCAGTTTAATTGAAATTAGACTATAAATACATTATATTTTTTGTTTTATTTATATTTATATTTATCAATAAATTTCAATAAACACCATAATCGATATCTCTGAGCATATTATCTGGATTCATTATAGCATCACTCTCAAATCCCTCAGCTGGTCTGTATCTGGTTGCTACATCACTTTCAAGGAAAGCTGGTATTAGAAATTCTGGAGATAATCTACGACCAAGAATTTGACCTCTAGATCCATATTCGACAACAATATTCGGATCTGTTGGATCTCGAACTTCAAAAACAGCATAAGGTTCTGGAGGTTGATAAACTATCTGGTAATCTACAACATCCACCTCAACAGAGACGCCAAATAACGCATTTCCAAAATATCCAACAAAGGTTACATCAGGAAAGATTTCTTCAGTAAAAAATTTATAATCATCAGGTTTCATAGGAGTACCAGAAAAGCCAATCGCTTTAAGCTCAGAATTTGTTATTTCTTCCACTTGTGCGAACCTCGTTAACATAGAAGGAGTTGTGAAAAGAACTCCTATATCTTGAGTCTCAATTATATCCAAAGTCTGCTTTACAAGATGGTCTACATACTTCTTTCTTTCAACAGATTCTAACATTCTTACCCACCTAGGATCAAAATCTATACTATAAAATAAACCTCCTCTCAGCTTACATAAATCAAATACCCTCTTCCCGAAAAGATGAGGGCCTGTTGGTCCAACATATAAAAAATTCAAATCTTTGGGAATGCCTTTCCTATCCATAAGATCGTTAAGCATTTTAAGATTGTAATCGTAAGTCTCTTTACCATACGCTATCCATTTTGGCTTTCCAGTTCTACCACCAGAAGATCCTAAAATTAATTCTGATTTATTCTTCAGAAATAATTTTGGAATAAAAATTTCTACTGGATAATTTCTTAGAGTATCTGAACTCAAAAACCCAAAGAGATCTAAATCCTTCAGATCATTTATATCTTTAAAAGGATCAAATGTTAACTTTTTTCTAACTTTAAGCCAATACTCTGAACCACTTTTTTCATCGAAATGAATCTTGATAATTCTATTTAGATGTTCATCAATTTTCATTTAAGATTAAATGATTATATGAGGGTTATAAAATTTACTTTAACAGAGCTATAATAATTAAAAATAAAAATATAATTAATCTATAATTAACTATAAATAAAAAATAATTAGGCATTAGACAACAAAGACAGATAAAGATGTAAAGTGGATAAAATGATTAAAGAAAAACATTAAAGAGAAAATAGTTAACTTCATTAACATTATTATATTAAACAATAAAGAAGGATTATGAAAAATGATATAATCCTACGTACTGAAAATATTCGCAAGGAATTCTCAGGATTTGTTGCTTTAAAGGACATTAACCTAGAAGTTTCTAAGGGAGAGTTTAAAGCCATAATCGGCCCCAACGGTTCTGGGAAGACAACACTGATTAACATACTAAGTGGTGCACTGAAATGCACGGAAGGGAGAGTTTATCTAAGAGGAGAAGACATTACAGGATTATCTCAACACTTAATAGCCAGAAAAGGTATGGTTAGAACAGATCAGTATACACAAACGTTTCCAAATTTAACAGTATATGAAAATCTGTGGATTGCAGCTCAATCTAAAAGTAAACTGAATCTATTCAAGGATTATAAAAGTGATAGAGATATTCAAAAAAGAGTGGATGAAGTTTTAAAGTTAATAAGTCTCGATCATAAGCCAGAACTTATCGTTTCCAGATGTTCATACGGTGAGCAAAGACGAGTTCAAATAGGAATGGCACTATTAACCGATCCAGATGTGCTTTTAATGGACGAACCTACAAGCGGTATAAGTCCAAAAGAGAGGGAAGACATAATTAATCTGCTTTCAAGACTCTCTGGTGAGAAAACGTTAGTAGTAGTTGAGCATAATGTAGATGTGGTCTTACGTTTAGCAGATGAGATTGTAGTATTAAATGAGGGTAAAATCATAGCTGAAGGGGAGCCTGATGAAGTTATAAATATGCCAGTAATCAAGGAGATATACGTCGGGGGATTAGCAAAATGGGGAGTTTAGAGGTAAAAAATCTTGATGTATATTACGGTAAGCATAACGTATTAAATGATATTTCACTTTATTTAGATAGTGGAGAGGTTGTCGCTTTACTAGGCAGAAACGGAGCTGGTAAAACTACTTTAATCAAAGCAATAATAGGTCTGTTAAAACCAGCTAGAGGCGTAATAAGAATAAATGGCACTGATGTAACTGGATGGCCACCAAAAAAGGTTTTAGAGCTAGGAGTTAGTGTTGTTCCTCAAGGAGCAAGAATTTTCCCAAATCTAACAGTATTTGAGAATTTAAAAATAAGTATTCTCAATTCTTCAGAATCGAAAGTAGAAGATAAGATAGAAGAAGTCCTAAACTTCTTCCCACAATTAAAGAGTAGATTAAATCAAAAAGGAGGATCTTTAAGTGGCGGTGAAAGACAGATGGTAAGCATTGCTCGTGCACTACTTAGAAAACCAGAAATTATGCTCATGGATGAACCTTTCGCTGCATTAATGCCCAAAATTGTAGAACAGCTAAAAGAATTAATAATTTCTCTAAGTGAGCAAAATGTGACTTTTCTCATAATTGAACAAAACATAAAACAAGTGCTTGAGATTAGCAATAGAGCGTATGTTCTCAGTGGTGGAAAAATAAGTTGTGAAGACTCAGCTGAAAAATTACTAAATAATCCAGAAGAATTAGCAAGATGTATGGGTGTACATGCCCCTAGAATGTAAAAAAATTGTAAAAATAACTCATAGAATGTTAAAAAAGACGTTCATTAAAGTTAGTGATAAATTTTAAATATCTAAAAAAAGTAAATAAAGTTGCTAAAAGCTAGTTTGCGAATATGCCGTATTAGTTGGCATGTATATGCCACGTATGGGGGGAGCATTTATGAGAAAAATGGATAGAAGAGAGTTTATAAAAGTTGTCGGAGCAATAGGTGCATCAGCATTCATAGGGTCATCCCTCCTAGGATGTGCACAACGACCGGAAAAGAGGCCAATAATACTCGGCCATCAAGCGGATCTAACAGGATTCTTAGCATTTTGGGGAAAATGGCATGATAAAGCTGCTAGAGTAGCTATAGATCTCATAAATGAGAAATATGATGGTATAAATGGCAGACCAGTTCAGTATGTTGTTGAGGATACAGAAAGTAAGGTTGATGTTGCTACGCAAAAACTTAGAAAGTTAGCTTTAGAGGATAAAGTTGATTACGTTCTTGGTGCTGTTCACTCTGGGATTGGTATAGCTTGTGCACCCATCGCAAAAGAATTAAGAGTTCCTTATTCTCCAAAAGGCCATGCCACAGCTATAACGACGACAAAAGGAAACAGATATGTGT
>WAJX01000150.1 GCA_015523665.1 Ferroglobus sp. | reverse complement strand
ACATTATATGGTATCTCAACGAGCTTTGCTCCGTTTCTAAGCTCTTGCACATACACTATCTTGCAACCGGCTATGAAAGCTGCACAAGTTGCAGCCATCGATTGAAGCTTTGTTCCACCAGTAATGCTTACATAAACTTCTCCAGAACTCTTCTCCTTCTCAAGAATTTTCAGAGTTTCTATGCAACATTCCTCAAAATCAAAGGGATTCACAACTCTTATCTCTACACTAGCCCCAAATCCCTCAAGCCATTTCTTTATTTCATCTGCAACCTCTATGGGGTTTGGCTTTCCTTCAATTGCATTTCCGTCAAAAACATCTTTTGCTGGTTTTCCAGCTATTAAGACAGCTTTATCCAATCCAAGCTTTCTTGCAGAAATGAGTACTGGATCAGCTGTTCCCCCGACTGTTGCTACCAGTACTTTCACAATTATTCATTCTCATACAAATATATATCATTTATGTCAAAACTTCTTAGAAAATTTCAGAAGATCGATCAATTTTCAGAACATCTTAAGAATTCGTAATATAGATGATCTCTTCAGCTTAGCTTATGTTCTTCATCGATCAGCTTGAGATTGAGAAGAGGATAAGAGTCATGCGTAGAGAATTTGAGAAATTCGGCATTTCTGATGAGCTTAGAGGTTATTCGTGGGATTCTCCACCGGTAGAGCCGATTAACAACAAAACTCTCTCAGTCTCAGACTTTATCAGGATATGTCCAACTATGAGAGATCTATATTTGAAGTATGTAGAAAAATTGCGCTTAAAGCCAAACGTTTTCATGCTTAGTGGTTTAGCATATCATGAAGTTATAAGTAAAACTATCTTTGAAATAAAGAAAATTCTATACCAAGAATCTATCGACGGTGCAAAGCTTATAGAGTTGATGCTTTCAAACTTAGAAATTCCAGTAAATGTTTGTAAGAAGCTAGATATAGATGCGGAGAATTGTATAAAATTGTACAAGTTTCTAGTAATTCAAACAGCGGCTCAGATAGATAGAGTTTTATCAAAATTTCCATTCGCAAGTGTTGAGAGTGTTATAAGCAAAGCTTTACCACCGATTGTTGAAAGACAAATAGATGGAAGTCTAGTAGGATTGTCGAGCAATCTCTCAGTCGATATATTTACACCTTACAATGTGATAGCAGATCTAAAGAGTGGTGAAGAGAGAGAACAGAACTTTCTAACATTGGCAGGTTATGCATTGGCTTTGGAGGCTGATGAATCAACAGATGTTAATTTCGGCTTTATAATATATCTGAGATTTGGTAAGTTTGTTCAATTTAAGATTAAACATTCGTTAATAAGCGATGAACTAAGGAGGCAATTTCTTGAGCTTAGAGATGAGGCATTAGATTTGATAGAATCTGAAAAAGATCCTGGAAAAGCTGAAAGCTGTCCTAAGTATTGTGGTTTTTACGGTGTTTGCAATGAAACTGATAGTTGATGGATACGGAGTATTTGTAGGTATTAAGAATGGAATGATTCTTATTAGAGGAGATGAGGAAAGAGAGATACCCGTGGGAAACGTTGAACAGGTTGTGATAACAACAAAGGGCGTATCTATTTCATCAGCATTTCTAAGGATTGCTTTTAAGAATAATCTAGATGTCATAGTCTTAGACAGCAACGGTTCTCCTCTTGGAAGATTTATGCCGTTTATGAAGAAGGCTAATGTTAAAGTGAGAAAGGAGCAGTATAAAGCACAGGAAGATGAAAGAGGAGCTTTCTTAGCAAGATCATTTGCAAGGGGGAAGATCATGAATCAATATTACTTACTAAAATCTATTGCAAAAAACAGGAAAAGGAAGGACGTTTTGGAACTATGTTATGGAATAAAGGAGAGGGCTGAAAGAGTTAGTGAATTTAACACACCAGAGAGGATAATTCAGGAAGAGGCAAAAGCTGCTGAAATGTATTGGGAAGGAATAGCAGAATTTTACGAATTTGAAGGGAGGAAAAAGAGATATGACAATCCAACCGATCCTTTAAATGTCATGCTAAATTACGGATATTCAGTGCTGATGTCTTATGTATGGCTCGCATTAGAGCTGACTTGCTTGGATGTATATGCTGGATTTCTCCATGCTGAAAATCCAAAAAGACCTGCTTTAGTTGTAGATTTAATGGAAGAGTTTAGACAACCGGTTGTTGATAGAGCTGTTTTTAGAGTTAGAAATGCGGAAGTTAAGGATGGAAAACTCTCAGCTAAAACGAGAAGAGAATTGATGCTAGAGATACAGAGAAGGTTAAATACCAAAGTCACATTTGAAAACAGAAAGTTGCCTATAGAGTATCACATGTATCTTCAGGCTAGGAGGATAGAGAGATTTCTATTGGGTAAAGGCAGATACTCTCCATTTATATTAAGATGATACAAAATGATAACTCTAGTTATATACGACATAACAGATGATAGGATTAGAAATAGAGTTGCAAAGGTTTGTAAACAGCACGGATTGAGCAGAATACAGAAGAGTGCATTTCTAGGAGAAATAAGTTCAGCAAGGAGAAAAGAACTTTCAGTAAAGCTTAGGAAAACTCTCGGGAAAGAGAAGGGGAACATCCAGATTTTTGTTATATGCAAGATGGATATTGCATCTAGAGAGATAATAGGGGATATAGAAGAATACGAAGATGAAGAGATCATCATCTTTTGAATTTCCTGCAAGCATTTTGAAATACTACTTCTTCTGTCCTAGAATTCCATATTTCGTTCTAGTTTTAGGTGTAAAAGAGAGAATGACTGAGAATATGATCGAAGGAAAGAGAGAGCACGAGAAGTTTTATAAAAGGAATGAAGGTATGACAAATGTCTTCCTTAAGTCAGAGAAGTTTGGGATTTATGGAGTTGTTGATCGGATTGTTAAAACTGAGAATGGATACATTGTTATAGAATTTAAAAATACCGAATACAATAAGAAGGTTGTTAAAAGCCATTTGTATCAAGTTGCAGCTTATGCATTAATGGTTGAAGAGAATTTTGGGAGAGTTAAAGAGGTTGTGATAAGGTATAGAAAGAGAGAGGTAATTTTCCCGTTTACAATTGGAATTAAAAATTATGTGAAATCAATAATAAAAAAGATCAGAGAAATCTGCGAAGAAGGGTTGGTTATAGAATATAAAGACAAAAGGAGATGCAAAAGTTGTGGATTCTTAAGAGTATGCAAGGGAGTTTAAAATATTTAACTTGTATAAATT
>WAJX01000149.1 GCA_015523665.1 Ferroglobus sp. | reverse complement strand
TAGACTTGAGTTTCTTAATAAACCAGAAAACTACCCAGAAATTTTTGAGGATTTATTTAATTTTGAATGATTAAAATATAGTCAATAAAATATAATCTTGCTGAATTCGGGATGAAATTTAATTTTATAAATTTAAATTAATTAATTAAAAAATAAATAAATCATAAATAAATACATCAAACAAATTCTAAATTAACAGAAAAAAGAAAAATTTTATTTTAGTGATTTTTAAGTTCTAATAACCCCCTTACAGGAGCTATTTCAGGCATTTCTCTTTTATGTCTACTTTTTTCGACCATTTCTATCACTCTTTCTACCTCTTCTCTGCTAACTCCTGGTATTTCGTAAACCTTCTCTATTTCAATTCCAGAATCTATAGCCTTCAATATGGTATCCAGTTTCACATAACTAATTCCTATTTCATCCTCGTCAGTTTGTCCTCTCCACAATCTAGCAGATGGTTTTTTCTTTATTATTCTTTCAGGAACTCCAAGATATCTTGCAAGTTCCCAAACTTCCGTTTTATAAAGATCCCCTATAGGGAGAATATCAACACCACCATCCCCATATTTCGTGAAATAACCAACTCTCAACTCACTTTTATTTCCAGTACCAGCAACAAGTCTATTCATGAGATTAGCATGATAATAATTTATAATCATCCTAATCCTTGGCTTAACATTGGCTGAAGCGAGAGATTCTCTCCCATTAACTTTCTTCATAATCACATCGTAAATTTCGTTTATCTCAATAACCTTATATTCTATATCCAAAATCTTGCAGACCTCAATAGCATCAGTAACATCTTCTTCTGGAGTAACTCCTCTCTCTGGCAAAATTAAACCAAGAACCTTATCACTTCCGAGTGATCTAGCACAAAGAAAAGCCACAGTCGCACTATCCACACCGCCACTTACAGCTACTACAACACCATCTGCATTACTCTCCTCAACTTTCTTTTTTATAAACTCCTCAATCCTCTCAGCAACTTTATCCCACATTTAAATCACCTATTAGCTTTATCAATAAAGCTTTTTGAGTATGAAGTCTATTTTCAGCTTGATCAAAAACAACAGATTTCTCGCTATCTATAACCTCATCCGTTATCTCTTCTCCCCGATGAGCTGGTAAACAATGCATCACAATAACATCACCTTTTGCATAACTTAAAAGTTCTGAATTAACTTGAAATTCTTTAAAAGTTCTAATTCTATCATTTCTTTCCTTTTCTTGACCCATTGAAACCCATACGTCTGTATAGATTACGTCCACATCCTCTACAGCTTTCTTTGGGTCATTTAAAAGCTCAATTTCTCCACCAATTTCTCTTGCCTTGCTCAAAATTTCTGATTTTGGCTCATATCCCTTTGGTGTTGCTACAACCATCTCAAATCCTAATATCGATGAAGCAAGTATTAAAGAATTGCAAACGTTATTTCCATCTCCCACCCATGCTAACTTTACATTAATCTTTCCCTTCTTTTCCCTTATCGTTTGAAGATCAGCAAGTATTTGACAAGGATGCTCCATATTGCTTAATCCATTTATTACTGGAACATCACTATATTTTGCAAATTCAGCAATCGTCTCATGTCTTTTTACTCGCATCATAACAGCATGAACATATCTGGATAATGTTCTTGCTGTATCAGCTATACTCTCTCCTCTTCCAAGTTGTAAGTCATTCCAGTTTAAGTATAAAGCTTTACCACCACAGTCGTTCATAGCAACTTCAAAGCTTACTCTAGTCCTAGTAGAGGGTAGTTCAAATATCATTCCAAGACTTTTATTCTTTAAATATTCCTTTAAAATCCCCTTTCTCCTCTCATCTTTTAACCTATCGGCAATATCAAGTATTTCAATAATCTCCTCTTTAGTTAGATCTGTAATGGAAATTATGTGTCTCATAGATGCCATAAATACAGAACTCATAAGGCTTGAAAAGTTTATCTATAATAAAACTTTACTGAAGACATGGAAATAAAAAAGTATGATTTAGTTGCTATCGGAACCGGCTCGGCGATGCTTGTTGTTGATGGTTTTCTTAGATTTAAGCCAGATGCAAAAATCGCTGTTATTGATAAAGATGAACCCGGTGGGATATGTTTAACAAGGGGTTGTATTCCATCAAAACTCATAATATATCCAGCAGAACTCTTAGCAGAGATAAAAAAAGCAGATGAGTTTGGAATTGATGTTGATATTAAAGGAATTAATTTCAAAAGAATAATGGAGAGGATGAGAAAGATCATCGAAGAAGACATAAAGATGATAGAAGAGGGATTAAAAGCTTCAAAAGTAGATTATTACAGAGATGTTGCAACCTTCATTGAGCCTTACACACTAAAAGTTGGAAATAATATAATCAAAGGGGAGACGATTGTAATAGGTTCTGGTTCAAAGCCTTTAATCCCTAACATTCCTGGGCTTAAAGAAGCTGGTTACTTAACAAGTGATGATGTGCTCAAACTCGATGAGATACCAGAAAGCCTTGCTATAATAGGTGGAGGATATATTGCAATGGAATATGGAAATCTCTTCGCAAGACTTGGATGTGATGTAAAAATAATAGAAATGGCAGATAGATTACTTCCAAATGAAGAGATTGAAATTTCTAAAGCAGTTGAGAGAGAGATGAGAGAAATTGCTGAGATATATACATCCCACAGAGTAGTTGAAGTTAGAAGTGGTAATCCCAAAGTTGTGATCGCTGAGAAAGATGGGAATAAGAAGGAAATAGAGGCTGATGAAATATTAGTTGCTGTTGGAAGAGCTCCTAATTCAGATATACTAAAGCCCGAAATGGGTGGTATAGAAACCTCTAATGGATGGATAAAAGTTAATGAGTATCTCCAAACCACAATACCTAGAGTTTATGCCCTCGGAGATGCAATAGGCAAACATATGTTTAAGCATGTAGCTAATTATGAAGCAAGAGTTGTACTTTCAAACATACTCGGAATGAGAATTGCGATAAATTACAAAGCTGTCCCTCATGCAGTTTTTACACAGCCAGAGGTGGCAAGTGTTGGAATGAAAGAGAGGGAAGCTATAAACAAGTTTGGGAAGGATAACGTATTAATAGGATTTGCAAGAATGGAAGAAACAGGAAGAGGTTTAGCGATGAAAGCGAATGGATTTGTAAAACTTATCGTAAAGAAAGATGGTGAGATATTAGGATGCCACATAGTTGGAAAAGATGCGTCAATATTAATACAAGAAGTGGTTTTAGCAATGCAAAATGACATAAAAGTTAGTGGGATAATCAATTCTATGCATATCCATCCAGCTTTAAGTGAAGTGATATTATGGGCTAGCTCAAATCTCATGAGCGTGGACGATTATGCAAAACTTTCTAAAAATTTTATATAAATATATATTGATAATTTTATTCAAATATTTTTATTAAATATAGAAATGATAAATTATAAATAAATTATTTTAATTATATTATTAAATAAATTCATATAATAAAAAAATTAATATTAGTATTAGATATAATTATATAATTTACAGTAATTTTATAACTATTAGAAAAATACTAAAATAAATATAATATTAATATTAACAAAATTATCATAATTACTTTATAATCACAATTTACACACAAAATATTATCATACTATATCACAAAATCCAATACTTAGCCCAACACTTTAGGCAAAACAACATTTTTTAAACTGTCTCCTGTCTCTAATATAATTTTCATAACTACTCATCAAAATTTAATAATCTTTCATCATGTTACAAGATTTAACAACCACTCACAATAATTGACACAACAGTTGACAATAAAACCACATCCAGCCTTTATCGTAAAGCTTTTTACTCATATAACTCACCTTTTAGTATGAAAAAAAACAAAAACAAAGACAAGAGCAAAAAAATATCGATATTTGATACAACTTTAAGAGATGGTGAACAAACTCCTGGTATTTCATTTCCTTTAAATTATAAAATTCAAATAGCTAAACAACTCGATAAACTTGGAGTTGATGTAATTGAAGCTGGATTTCCTTCAGCAACTAAAGGTGAATTTGATGCTGTTAAAGAGATATCAAAACTAGGATTAAACTCAAAAATCTGTGCATTAGCCAGGCTTGTAAAGGATGATGTCGAGATTGCCATGAAAACTGATTGTGATATGATTCACATTTTCATACCAACATCAAAAATACAGATAGAACATACAGTAAAGAAGAGTAG
Organism: Ferroglobus sp.; assembly: GCA_015523665.1. Classification (GTDB taxonomy): domain Archaea; phylum Halobacteriota; class Archaeoglobi; order Archaeoglobales; family Archaeoglobaceae; genus WAJX01. The sequence continues at coordinate 3,084 of WAJX01000149.1, read as the reverse complement.
GGAAGAAATAATTCAAAATGCTATTGAGCTAACAGAATATATAAAAAATCACGGATTTAAGTGTATGTTTTCAGCAATGGATGCAACACGAACTGAGATAGAGTATCTAAAAGAGATTTACAAAGCTGTTGAAGATGCTGGAGTTGATATAATCAATGTCCCAGATACAGTCGGTGTAGCTACCCCTTTTAGAATGTATGAATTAATAAGAGAGCTAAGAGGGCATTTAAAAGTTCCAATAGATGTCCATTGTCATAACGATTTTGGTTTAGCAGTTGCCAACACTTATTCAGCTGTTAAAGCTGGAGCTGATGAAGTGCAAGTTACAGTTAATGGATTGGGAGAAAGAGCAGGAAATGCGAGTTTGGAACAGGTTGTTATGATTTTGCATGCGATCGAAGGCGTAAAAACTAACATTAAGACGGAATATCTAGTAGAGACTTCCAAGCTTGTTGAGAGATTTTCTGGGATAAAAATGCCTCCAACCACACCAATAGTTGGCGAAAATGCTTTTAGCCATGAAAGCGGGATCCATGCTCACGGGGTTTTAAGTCATACCGCAACTTTCGAACCCGGAGTCATAACTCCAGAGATGGTTGGTCATAAGAGGAGGATTGTAATCGGAAAGCATGCTGGTAGACATCAGATAAAAAAAGTGCTTGAAGATGCTGGTTATATCGTTGATGAACCAACATTAAACAAGATAGTAGAGAAAGTCAAAGAAATAGGAGACAAGGGGAAAAAAGTCACAGATTTAGATGTAGTATCTATTGCAGAAGTTTTAATGGGCGAGTTAAGTAAGGAAGAGAGAGCAATCTTGATAGATGAAGCCACGATAATAACTGGTAACAAAATCACTCCAACTGCTGTTATAACAGCTGAGGTTAATGGAGAGAAAAAAGTTACCTCCGCTATTGGAGTTGGTCCTGTAGATGCTGCAATTAAGGCTGTTGCTGATCTTGTTGGAAGTAATATGAAGATAACCGAATTTAAAATGGATGCAATAACTGGAGGGAGTGATGCCTTAGCTGAAGTGTTTGTTACCGTTGAAGAAGAGGGAAGAAGTTTTACTGCCAGAGGAGTTGGTCCAGACATTGTTATGGCAAGTATTGATGCTGTTGTTAATGCTGTCAATTATCTCATAAGAGCTAGAAAAAGGAAGAGTGAGTAAATAGCTTATTTGAAATAGTCTCAAACAAAAATATTCTCAAAAATTTTTTAAGCTTAGCGATCAAATCTGTATAAATTAGATAAAGAATATGATATAGATAAGGGTGATATAGGGTAAAGATTAGATGAGATGTTGGTAAATAAAAGAGTGTGTAGTTGGTGTGATGTGTTTAGAAAAGAAAATAAACTAGCAAAGGTGATAGCGAATGCCAATAAAGAAGACATTGAGTTTAACAAAGCTCCAGAAAATAAAAAATTACCTCTCAAGTAGAAGGGAAGATAGAAAAAAGATAGGTGTTCTTGTAGATGGACCCAATATGCTTAGAAAGGAGTTTAACTTTCACCTCAACGAGATAAGAGAGATGCTCTTGGAATATGGAGATATAAAAATAGCTAAAGTTTTCTTAAATCAGTATGCTGGAGATAAGCTTGTTGAAGCTATAGAAAATCAAGGATTTGAGCCGATAATAACTTCTGGCGATGTTGACGTTAGAATGGCTGTGGAAGCTATGGAAATAATATACAACGATAGCATAGATGTGTTAGCTCTAGTTACTAGAGATGCTGATTTCAAAGCCGTTCTAAAAAAAGCTATGGAAGCTGGAAAAGAAACAATTATAATCGGAGCAGAGCCAGGTTTTTCAACAGCTCTTAAGCATTCCGCAGATATTGCCATAGTTCTCAACGAAGAAGAAGAACATGAAGAAGAGACTCTTCCTGTTTGAGTTTGCTACATGTGAAGTTGGATTTAAAGCTGAAACATCTGTTGATTTACCCAAAGAGATTGTAGTTGAAGGACTTGCTATGTTTAAATCATTACTAAGCTTTTCAAGGTATTACGAAATATTAAGCAATATAAAAAAAGATTTTAGAAATATCTTTCCAATAAAAAGATCATCAAATGGGAATTTTGAGGAAATATTAAAACAGGCAGATGAAGTTCTAATAATCGCTCCAGAGAATAATTTCACTCTTTTAAATTTAACAAAGAAAGTCGAAGAATTCGGTGTTGAAAATCTTGGATCTGAGAGTAGAGCTATAGAGATAACATCAGACAAATGGAAATTATATAATAAATTAAAAGGAAAAGTAAGAATGCCAAAAACATCTTTAAAAGAGTTAGATATGGAGTATATAGTTAAGCCTAGGATTTCATGTGGTGGAGAGGGAATAAGAATAGGTGGTGAAGTGAAAGACGGTTTTATAGCACAAGAATTGATACACGGTGAGCCCTTAAGTTTAAGTCTTTTCGTTGAAGATTATGGGGATGATCTAACGTTGCTGAGCATAAACAACCAACTTCTCAACAACTATGAGTATGTAGGAGCTATAGTTCCAGCTGATATTAATAGAGATGTTTTAGATGATATGCTCGAGCAAGCATATAGAGCTATTGAAAAAATAAAGGGTTTGAAAGGTTATATTGGTATAGATTTTGTTGTCAAAGATGATCCTTATCTAATAGAGATAAATGCCAGACTTACAACTCCCTCCATACTCTTTCAGTTTGTATATGGTAAGAGTATAGCCGATATATACATAAACAAAGAGGCAAGGATGAGATTGCATGAAATAGGGCTATACAGAAGGTTATACAAAAATGGAAATACGAGAGTGAATGGAAATAAAATTGAAAGCAAAAGAGGGAGAAATAAAAAAAATGCATGTAGAAGAGAGGTAAAGAAGTATAAACTTTACAAAGGAGATGGAAAGGGATATGTGTCATATAAAGGAGTGTCAATTAAAATTGAAGAGGTAAAATGATGCTCTCAATAATCTTACCAGCATACAACGAGGCTGATAAGATTGAGGTTGCTGTTAGGAGAGTGGCTGAATTTGCTGGGGAGATAGATGAGTTTGAGATCATAATAGCTGAAGATGGTTCTACAGACGGGACTGATCTGATAGCTGAGG
>WAJX01000148.1 GCA_015523665.1 Ferroglobus sp. | reverse complement strand
CCTCAGCTATCAGATCAGTCCCGTCTGTAGAACCATCTTCAGCTATTATGATCTCAAACTCATCTATCTCCCCAGCAAATTCAGCCACTCTCCTAACAGCAACCTCAATCTTATCAGCCTCGTTGTATGCTGGTAAGATTATTGAGAGCATTCCTTTTATTCTTTTAAATTCGAGATAGAAATAGTTTTGCAATATCTTACTTAACTTAATTTTGTTTTGAATTAGTTGATTTATATTATATTATATCATATTATATTATATCATTGTGGTGGTACAAATTATGCATAATAATATATATATTCAATTAATGAGACTATATATAAAATATTATTATTTTCAATTTATTGATTAGCTGAGCAACTTTAACTGAGTGAAAATAATAATGAGAATTGTTTACTTTTACATCTCATCTGTGATCTTCCAATGCAATCTCAACAGCCTCTTTAGCTGTTTTTGCAATAATCAAATTTGGTAAAATTACTGGGGGCTTTATTGCAACAACTTTCTTCCCCTCTTTAAGTGCTATTGACATCTCCGATATAGTCCCAAACTCACCACCTATTGAGATTATCGCATCGCTTGAGTGGACTATAATCATATTTCTTGCATGTCCCATATTTGTTGCAATAACCACATCACAGAATTTATTGGCTTGGTTTTTATCTTTTCCAGGGATTATGCCTACTACAAATCCTCCCTTACTCTTAGCTCCACTACTCACAGCTTCCATAACTCCGTATAAACCTCCATTGATTATTATGCAACCCCTCTCAGCCAATAGTTTGCCAACATTGTATGCTATCTCACATATATCTTCAACACAACTACCACTACCTATAACTCCTATCTGTTTCATATTTTGTTATTATCGTACTCGATTAGACTTAATTTTGTTGACTTTAGAATTTTAATTCATGATAAATAATAATAATTTATAGAAATTAATTTATTTATAAAATAATTAGAATAAATGAGGGAAGAGAGAAAGGTTAAATAACTGTTTGTAATTGATATAGAGATGAAAGAAGAGAAGATGGAAAGAAAACTTAGAGAGCTTGAGGAATATATTGCAAGATTTGAGAAAGTGGCTATTGCATTTAGTGGAGGTGTGGATAGTTCAACTTTATCGGCTGTTTGCAGGAAAATTCTTGGAGATAATGCCATAGCAATATTTGCGGTATCTCCTACAACTCCAAGTAGGGAGATTGAAAACGCGGAGAGAATAGCTGATGAAATAGGAATTAAATTATTTAAACTTAATATTAACGAGCTTGAAGATTCCAATTTTGTTAAAAACCCTCCAGATAGGTGTTATTATTGTAAAAAAATACTTCTTAATGAAATTTTAAAATTTGCTAGAAAGATGGGTGTTACTACAATCTTTGAAGGGACGAACTATGATGAAATAAAAGGTCATAGGCCTGGATTTAAAGCGATTAAAGAACTTAAAAATGTCTTTACTCCTTGGGCTGATTTAAAATTCACAAAAGATGAAATAAGAGAAATAGCAAAAAGAATGAATCTCTCATTTTATGATAAGCCATCGATTGCATGTTTATCCTCTAGAATTCCATTTGGTATGGAAATAACTCTTGAAAAGCTTAATTTGGTAGATAGAGCTGAAAACTTAATAATAGACATTTTTAATGTTAGGCAAGTTAGAGTTAGAAATCTTGATGGAATAGCTATCATAGAAGTCGATAAAGATGAACTGCATAAATTACTCGATTTAGAGAAAATTCGGATTGTTGTAGATAAATTAAAGGATCTTGGCTTCAATAATATCCTCTTAGATCTTGAGGGTTATAGTACTGGAAAACTTGTAAGACTGCAAAAAATTTATTAATTGTTGTTTGAATTTTAGCGGAAGGGGATAGAATGGCGAGAAAGAGAAGACAGGCAAAAGTTAAGGATAAATGGTCATCAAAAAAATGGTTCACCTTAATTGCTCCAGAATATTTTGGATTGGCTGAGATAGGATTAACTCCAGCAGATGATGAAAGTAAGGTTATTGGAAGGACAGTTGAAGTTACACTTGCAGAGCTGTTAAATGATTATTCGAATCAAAATCCATATAAAAAATTTATTTTCAAAGTTGATAGAGTGGCTGGAGAGAATGCTTATACAAAGTTCTATAAATTTGAGTTGATGAGGGATTATTTAAACAGTCTCACAAGAAGGAGGACTAGTAAGATAGAAGATATAGTGGATGTAACAACAACTGATGGCTACAAATTGAGAGTTAAGAGTGTTGCTTTTACTATAAAGAGATGCAAGAGCTCTCAAAAAAGGGCTATAAGAAAAATCATGAGAGAAATAGTTACTAAAACGGGTAGCTCCGAAAAATTTGTTCAGTTCATTCAAGAATGCATTCTTGGAAAAGTTCCTGCTGAGATATATAAGAATGCTAAATTGATTTATCCTCTGAGAAGAGTTGAGATTAGGAAAATTGAAGTCCTTAAAGAGCCTAAGGTTGAAATCACTACACAAGAAGTTGCAAGCTAAAATCAAGTTTTAAAAATTGATGTTTACATCATCTTTTAGCATCTTAAAAGGTTGTGATTAGAAGGCTTATAAAAATTTTGATATTTAATAATATTATTTATTTTTGTTCTAATTTATAATGTTATTAACATATTTTGAAATAAAATATTATATAATATAATATTATATGTAAAAATAATTATGAAGATGGATGGGATGGATAGAAAGTAATTTCTAAACCTTTAGTTGTGATTAAGATATGAGCTTTGAATGGTATTTGGATTTTGTAGATTTAAGTTATAAACCAAAAGATGAGTTGATATGCATTTTCAAGGTTAAACCAGCAGATATGAGTATTGAAGAAGTTGCTGGAAGAATAGCGAGTGAGAGTAGTGTTGGGACTTGGACAACCTTAGCGAAATTGCCTGAAAGAATAAAATCTTTAATGGCAAAAGCTTTTGAAATTGATGGTAATGTTGTGAAAATTGCATATCCTTTGGATCTTTTTGAGGAAGGAAACGTTCCACAGCTTTTAAGCAGTATCGCTGGAAATGTATACGGAATGAGGGCTATAAACTCGCTTAGATTAGAGGATGTTCTTTTCCCTGAGAGATATCTTGAGTATTTTAAAGGACCAATCTTTGGTATTGATGGTGTTAGAAAAAAATTAAAAATAAAAGAAAGGCCGATAACTGCAACAGTTCCAAAACCCAAGGTTGGATACGATGCTGAAGAGTATGCGGAGATAGCATATCAAGCTTTTTTGGGCGGAATAGATCTACTAAAAGATGATGAAAACCTAACTTCACAACCTTTCATAAGATTTGAGAAAAGGCTTGAGAGAGTTGTTAAAGTTATGGAAAAAGCTGAAAAAGAAACTGGAGAGAGGAAAGGTTATTTAGTTAATGTAACTGCAGAAACAAAAGAGATGGAAAAAAGAATAAAGCTCGTAGCTGATTCAGGGAATGAATTTGTGATGGTGGATGTGTTAACGAT
>WAJX01000147.1 GCA_015523665.1 Ferroglobus sp. | reverse complement strand
CCTTGGAGATCCGAAAAAGGCAATAGTAAACATTTCATTTCCCATGATGATAGGAATGCTTTTTCAGACTGTTTATAGTCTTGCAGACGGAATATGGGTTGCTGGACTTGGTACTGACGCTTTAACGGCTATTGGCTTCGTTTTTCCACTTTTTATGATAGCTATATCAATATCCTCTGGACTGAGTATAGGTGGAAGCTCTACGATATCGAGGAAAATTGGAGAAAGAAGGAAGGATTTAGCTGATAACTCAGCAACTCAATCCATCCTTTTGACATTTATAACTGGACTTTTGATCACTTTAATAACAATACCATTTCTAAGAGATGTATTTAGTATAATGGGGGCAAAGAATAGGGTTTTGGAATTGGCCATTGATTATTCAGTAATCCTCTTTTCTGGATCAATACTGATCGTCTTTTCAAATGTTGCAAACGGAATTTTAAGGGGGGAAGGAGATGCTAGTAGGGCTATGAAAGCTATGGCTTTGGGATCAATAATGAATATGATTCTAGATCCAATCTTTATATATACTCTCGGTTTTGGTATCTCAGGAGCTGCTATTGCAACAGTTCTCTCTTTTGGTTTATCTTCATTGATAATGATTTATTGGCTTTTTATAAAAAAGGATACTTTTGTCAATCTAAGCTTTAAAGATTTTAGTATAAACTTTGAGATATTGAAGGAAATTCTTAGAGTGGGGATACCCTCTACACTCATACAACTTACGATGTCTATTTCTCTAATATTATTAAATTATATAATAGTCAAAACTGGAGAGATTGAAGGTGTTGCTGTATTCACTTCCGCTTGGAGAATACTCATGTTTGGTTTTCTACCACTTATTGGATTTGCAGTGGGAGTTACAACTGTAACTGGGTCAGCTTATGGAGAGAGGGATGTGAAAAAACTTAAAACCGCATATCTCTATGCGATAAAATTAGGAGCTGGAATAGAGATAGTTATAGCCTTTTTTATATTTATATTCTCACCATATCTATCCTTACTCTTCACGTATTCTGAAAGCTCAGCGATGATATCAGGTTCTCTAACAAATGCTTTGAGATTCTTGTCTCTTTATCTACCCATCGTGCCATTTGGAATGTTGACATCATCGATGTTCCAAGGAATTGGAAGAGGAGAATATTCCCTTGCGATGACTATCCTTAGAACGCTGGTCTTTCAGATAGCATTCGCCTATATTTTTGGAATAATATTGAATTTAGGTTTGAATGGGATATGGATCGGCATAACTGCTGGCAATGTTCTTGCGGGAGTTATCATTTTTGTATGGGGATTGTTTACCATTGAAAGTTTAAAAGGCTTGAAGGGTAAGGGGTTAAGAGATAAATTAAAGAGTTGAGGATGATAAGTTTGGAGGATAATTGAGTATATAATATAAAATATTTTGATAATTAATAATAGATTTAAAACGATCTACTCTTTTGAATGAATTATGGTTATGTTGGAATGGTTATGTTAGATTATGTTAAGTCTTAAACTCTTTTTATCTTTATATTTAAATTATTAAAAAAACTAAATTAAAAATTCAAAAAGCGTCTATGAATAATAACAATTATTTACACAAATTATTTTTTATTTTTATTATTTTTTATTTTTTATTTTATTATCAAAAAAGTAAAGTTTAGTAAGCCTAAAATGGATTGGGTCTCTTCACTCTTGGCATACATATGATCTCTCTGATTTCCATGTCAAAAAAGTTGTTCATATGTGCTGGTCTTATAACTACTGCGGTATCAGCCCCTTTCCCAGTTCCACCAACAGCAACCACTTCTTCGATTGGTATGGCACCACTGTCAGCAGCCATTATTGTAATTTCAACGCAGACTTTTAAACCATGTCCAAATAAAGATCTTAAAGCTTCTGCTATCACTTCAACCCTACTCACTCCCCCAAATTTTCTACTTATACTTCTTTCAACACCACTCAAGGCATGGCTTTGTCTTACGATTTTTACACCTTTGTTCCTCAAAAATTCTTTGACATCACTATTCATGGAATTCTCTCCTTCTTTATAGAAGCCTGTATGATATGTGACACATACTATATTCAATTCCCTTAACCGATTTTCGGCAATTTCAACAGCTTTTAAGGCAGTTTCACCACTTGAAGAGGCAACTACCATATATCTTATTCCTAACTCCTCAGCTCGGGCAATCGCTAATTTTAATGTCTCTTCGGTATTAATTTTTCCAGGCTTTTCGAAATAATAAATGGTTTTTCTCATCTTCTTAACCTATCTTTTGTGTTATT
>WAJX01000146.1 GCA_015523665.1 Ferroglobus sp. | reverse complement strand
GAAAAGCCCGTAATTGGATGTGACACTTCGAGCAATGCTCTACCAATAGCTATAGCAAAGATGTATGCTGTTTCTGGTACATCCGTATTTTTAAAGAGGAGAGAAGTCAATGATATAAAGGCTTTAACAGATGTCATAGACTCTGAAAGAATCGTTGATTTACTTGGCACACCTCTAGAGCTTGACATATTAGATGGGGCGATATCCGATGAACATTCGGAATTTGAAGACATTGAGTTGAGATTTATAGTATCTGCCCTAAGAGAAGCATACTTGTGTGAGTTAGCTAAAAAGCATCTGGAAGAGCTTGCAGATAAAAGTGAGCACGTTTATGCTGTAATTATAGATGGACCCCTCTCGATAAGCCAATGGTATGAGAAAGTTCCGGGAGTTATCAGAAAGAAAGCTGTGCAAGCTCTAATAGATGCTAGGAACAGCTTAATGGATGCTTGTAAGAATGCTGATGCCCTACTTTTAGGAGTAGTCAAGAGAGGTCGAGGGAGATATATCCATCATTTATTGAGTATTGCCGAGCTTAGCGATTTCAGCGATCAAGCTTTATTTCACCAAATTCTAAATTACTGTGAGAGAACTGAAACCCTCAGCATAACGGAAGGAATAAGAAAGTGGAGAAAAGAGGATGAACTAAAAAGACACAAAAAGAACATTAAATCTCAAGCTAAATTGAAAGCAATTGAGAGTAGGTTAGAGGAGAAAATAAAAACCGATAGATTACTCATAAACAGGCTAAATTACGAAATTTTAGGGTTCTTCATTAAAACAAGTAAAGATACTCTTACACAGCCAATTAGAATAGAGTTTCCCGATTATCTTAAAGATAGAGATGATGAAGTCGCAAGCTTTGTTGTCTCAACGTCTATGAGAAGTCAAAGTCCAGCTTATATAGACGGTTTACCTTTTGCAGTTGCAATCTCCCATGTTAGGGCTAAGCTATCCTCAATGCTTATGCGTGAGATTTATGGTCATGCTCTCGTTAAAATTTATCAAGATTTAAAAGATTTGAAGCTCTTGCCCCCAGAATGGGGTGAGAGACCATGGTAAATGTTAAGGAAAAGTTAGAAGAATGGATGAATAATTGCGAGAAGGTCGGTAATGTGTATAACGTTAGAAGTAGCTATTATGGTGTGGATTACATCCCCATAACGGTAACTAAAGGTAAAGAAATCCCAAATTGGTCATACGTTTTTGTTAAACATTGGAAGACAGGAAATCCTGTAGTATTTCAAGTAATTAATGTTCATTTTGATCAACCTGGAGCAGAGTATCAAGATGCTTCCATAAGCATGGGTACTCCAATAAAAGATCCAAGTATGAGAAAGTATAAGTGTAGAGGATTAATAGTTGGAGAAATCGAAGAGAATGGGGATATAGTTCCGCCAAGATATCCAATAGAGCCAGAAGCTGACATTTACCTCTGTCCAAACGAAATGGTTGAATTTATTACACAACCGTTAGATGAGTGGAGTATAAGGATTGGCGAAATACCAGAATTGAGAATTCCAGTTAAGATACGCTTAGAACCTCTCGTTAGGCAGGGGTTGCTCATAACAGGAGCACAGGGAACAGGAAAGACCACAGCACTAATAACACTGATAACAAGGGCTGCATTAGCAGATCCACCATTGAGATTTTTAATTTTAGATTGGACTGGGGAATTTAGAAGTATTGGAGCATTATTTAGTGCTATAAAGGGAAAATTGGAGAAAGGCAATAAAGAATACTTATCAAGCATTTTAGATGTCTCAGAGAAGGAATTAGATAAAAGTGAGTGCTTAGATCTTCTAAGGGAAGCATCTGTAAAGGTTATAGAATGGTGGAGAATATACTGTGGATTTCTGGATGATGAACTTGTGCAATATCTTAAAATTATGCTTGACAGAGTTGTAGCACAGCAACACCGTTTTTCAGATGCTGCAAGGAAATATGCCAGAGAATTAGTCTATCATACGGATCAGTTGACAATAGAAAACTTAGAAGTACTTACAGATGAAAGGCGAGGAAGAAAAGAGGAAACGACGGTAATGGGAGCTAAGGCAATCATAAGCAGTGTATTGTCAAGTTATCTTCCCATGAACGATCAAGAATTTGAGGAATGGCTGAGTAACTCCTATTCTATTGATAATTTGAAGGAAGATATTGAAGAGAACAATGTAGTTATGATAGATTTCTCTGCAAGCT
>WAJX01000145.1 GCA_015523665.1 Ferroglobus sp. | reverse complement strand
CTAGTTGGATGTTTAACAAAAAGTCCTGAGGTTAAGTTGAGAAGTTATAATACTAACTGCGCTGAGATTATGGAGAATAGGTTAATGAAGATATTTCAAGGGGATGAGAGAACTATTATAAAAGCCCATATACTTATTCCAAACCCTTGTTATAAGCCAGAAATAAAGCTTGAGGATAAGGATGTTATTATAAATCTCACATCTGATAAAGGTTTTTGCGTTCAATGTTTGGGGAGTATAGAGATAGAGTTTGAAGTGCTGAGAATGAAAAATTTTAATGTCAAGGTGTTTGTGGATAGGAGAGAAGTTACTCTCAACGGAAACTAATATATTTTTAATATAATTCCTTTAAACGATGATAGCTTATGGAAGATTAATTGTTAATGGAGAGTTGTTTGAAGATTACTTTGAAATAAAGGGAGAATCCATTTCAATCGATGGCTTAGATTTTCATATAAGTACTGTTAAATTTTTACCTCCAGTTGAACCAGAGAAGATTATAGGAGTTGGTTTAAATTATATAGATCACGCAAAAGAACTTTCTATGGAGGTTCCTAAAGAACCGATTTTCTTTCTTAAATCGCCTAGTAGTATTATAGGTGATAGGGATTTTATAATCTTACCACGAATATCATCTAGGGTTGATTATGAGGGTGAATTAGCGATAGTCATAGCAGAGAGATGTAAAGATGTTAAAGCTGATGAAGCTGATGAATACATTCTTGGCTATACATGCTTTAATGACGTTACTGCTAGAGATTTACAACAAAGAGGTTGGCAATGGGGAATTGCAAAATCTTTTGATAGTTTTTCACCCATTGGCCCTTATGTTGTTAAGACAGATCCTAGTAATCTTAAAATAGAGACAAGACTTAACGGAAAAGTTGTCCAATCATCTAACACTTCAAACTTGATCTTTAATGTTTATCAACTTATTGAAAGGTTATCATCTATAATGCGTTTGAAAGAAGGGGATGTTATAGCTACTGGAACACCGGCCGGGGTTGGAGCTTTGAAAAAAGGAGATGTTGTTGAAGTTGAGATTGAGGGAATTGGTAAGCTTACTAACTACGTGAGGTGATTTTTGTGGAGGTTGTGAAAATTAGTAAAGAATACAATGCAAAAGAAGTAGAAGAGAAATGGGTTGAGAAGTGGAGTGAAGATTTGTATTACTTTAATTGGAATTCAAACAGACCTAAATTCATAATAGACACCCCTCCTCCATATCCTACAGGATCGTTTCATATTGGAAATGCTTTGAATTGGTGTTATATAGATTTTATTGCCAGATATAAGAGAATGAAAGGATATGAAGTAATGTTTCCTCAAGGATGGGATTGTCATGGTTTACCAACGGAAGTAAAGGTTGAGGAGATATATGGAATAAGAAAAGGTGACGTCTCAAGAGAGAAGTTTAGAGAGTTATGTGTGAAGTTTACTGAAGAGAATATAAAGAAAATGAGGAAAACTATGAAAAGATTGGCTTTTAGTATAGATTGGAGTAGGGAATATATCACAATGTATCCAGAATATTACAAAAAAACTCAAATAAGTTTCGTCAGAATGTATGAGAAGGGGTTGATATATAGAGGTAGCCACCCTGTTATTCATTGTCCTAGATGTGAAACCACAATAGCATTAGCTGAAATCGAATATAAAACTGGAAAGACCAAGCTTAACTACATTAGATTTGGAGATGCAGATGATGAAGTTGTAATAGCAACTACGCGTCCAGAATTAATTCCAGCATGTGTTGCGATAGCTGTAAACCCTAAAGATGAGAGATACAAAGATTTAGTTGGGAAGAGTATTAGAGTTCCGATATTTAACTATAACGTGAGAGTAATAGCTGATGAGGAGGTTGATCCAAAGTTTGGTACGGGAATAGTTATGATATGTACTTTTGGTGATAGGCAAGATGTTAGATGGTGGAAGAAGCATAGACTTATGTTAAGAGACATTTTAACTAGAGATGGTAGATTAAATGAGAAAGCTGGAAAATATAAAGGATTAACAATATCTGAAGCTAGAGAGAAAATAATTGAGGATCTAAAAAAAGATGGGAGAGTTTTAAAGCAAGAAGATATTGAACATAAGGTAGGTGTTTGTTGGAGATGTAAAACCCCAGTTGAGATAGTTCCTGAAGAGCAGTGGTTCGTAAGAGTTGACAAAGATAGGATTTTAGAATTTGCTAGAAAGATAAAATGGACTCCGAAACATATGTTTCTAAGACTTGAGGATTGGGTAAAGAATATGGAATGGGATTGGGTTATAAGTAGGCAAAGAGTATTTGCGACACCTATTCCAGCATGGTATTGTAAAAATTGTGGTGAGATTATAGTTGCAAAAGAGGAATGGCTTCCAGTAGATCCAACAAGAGATAAACCAAGAGAACCCTGTCCGAAATGCAAATCTAATGAGTTTGAGGGAGAAAGAGACGTCCTTGATACGTGGATGGATTCAAGTATAACACCATTGGTAATTGTTGGGTGGCCAGAGGATCTTAAGGATTATCCTACAACTCTAAGACCACAGGGACATGATATAATAAGAACTTGGGCATTCTATACTATTTTAAGGAGCGTAGCTCTTGTGAATGAAATACCTTGGTATGAGATCGTAATCAATGGTATGGTGCTTGGAGAAGATGGGAGAAAGATGAGTAAAAGTTTGGGAAATTTTGTTCTTCCAGAGGAGGTTATTGAGAGATATGGTGCAGATGCGTTAAGGCAATGGGCAGCAATTGGTGGAATAGTCGGAAGTGATATAATCTTTTCATGGAAGGAGATAATATCAGCCAGTAGATTTCAACAAAAATTTTGGAGTTTATTAAGATTTTCAATTCAACATTTAAAAGACTACTATCCCAGTGATGAACATCTATCATTTTTAAGAGATGCAGATAAATGGATTCTCTCTAAGCTTAATAAATTGATTGAAAAAGTGAATAAACTTATGGATGAATATAACTTTGGTGAAGCTTTGAAAGAGATAAGAAGTTTTACATGGTATGAATTTGCTGATAATTATGTTGAGCTTGTTAAAAATAGGCTTTATAGTGATGATGAAGATAAATTAGGAGCGAAGTTTGCTTTGTATAAGGTTATGGACACTCTTATAAAACTCTTGGCACCTATAACTCCCTTTTTAGCTGAGGAATGCTGGAACCTATTCAATGGGAAAGGAAGTGTTCATCTGCAGGATTATCCAAAATCCGAAAAGAGGTTTATAGATGATGAAGCTGAAAAGAGGGGAGAGATGATAAAGACGGTTCTTGAAGAGATTAGAAAATATAAGCATAATATGGGTTTAGCTCTAAATGCTAGAATGGGAAGAGTTATAATCTTCTCTAGAGATAGGTTTGATCTTAAAGATCTTTCTGGGGCGATAAATGCTGATATTGAATTTGTGAATGAATTACCGGAAATAAAGATGAGAGTTGTGGAGTTAAAACCAAAATTTAAGATTATTGGTCCGATGTTTAAGGATAAGGCTAAGCACATAATCGAGGCTATTAACTCCCTAAAAGATGAGGAAAAAATGAAATTTATAGAAGAGGGGGAAACTATAATAAAGATGGATGAAGAGATAATTGTTAAATCTGAGTGGTTTGATGTTAAACTCGAAAAGGAAGTGGAAGGTATAAATGTTGATGTATTGGAAATTGATAATATGACTGTATTGGTTGAGAAGGTGAGTTGAAAATGGTAAGAGGGCTTGAGGAACTGTTTGAGGTAGAACCAACGTTTAAACATATATTAAAGTGTGTTCTAAAACTTACACCATCTGAAATTGAAGTGTATTTGTCTCTTCATAAAAATCCACATCTTGGTGTAGATGAACTTGCGGATATAATTGGGAAGGATAGAAGCGGTGTGTATAGAAGCTTACAATCGCTTATGGATAAAGGATTGGTGAGGAGAGAATACAGAATCCTTAAGCATGGCGGTTATAAATACCTATACACACCGGTCTCTCTTGAAGAGTTAAAAGAGAAACTTAAAGTTGAATTAGAGGACTGGTTTAATAAATTAAATGAAGTGGTAGAGGAATTCGACATAAAAAAAGAGTAAGATAATAATCATGGAATATTAACGTTTATAATTTTTAATTTATTATGTTATTATTTATTTTATGAAATATAATTATTATAATTTATTTATAATTATAAATTTGCTATCAAAATCATTGAGCAATTTCATTCTTGTTGTAAGTCTATGATAGTTAATTTTAAATTCTCCTAACAAAAAAAGAAAATATGCTTAAAAGATTGCCAATTATCTTAGCAATTTTAATGTTAATCTGGGTAGTAAATGCTGGAGAAACGTTAACAAAGAATAATTTTGCTGAAATTCCATCTCCAAATCTTAAGGATTATTATTTTCCTGGAGAAGAAATATCATTTAATATAACTATAAAGCCAAAGACTGAGGAAGATTATACCAAGCTTGACGAGAGAACATATGAATTTTATACTGATTTAGAACTCGCATCGTTAAAGGTGAAACTGGTTTATAGAAATGATGGAGCGATATATAAAGTCGGTAAAGATTACTTAGGACTTGAAGTCAAACAATGGGAAGATGGAGTTGAATCGATAAGAGTTGAAGTAAGTGGAAAAGTTCCGTATAGTGAAGAGAGGTTGAAAAAAATTTTTGCATTACGCATTGAGGTTACCGATGCTGAGAGTAATGTTTTACCAAATTTTACGATAAATGTTGTGAATACTGATGCATTTCAGAGTTATATTTCAAAAATTGAATCGAGATACGCTCAGTTATCAAATAACATCTCAAAACTTGAAGCAGAGGGTTATGGAGTTTCTCAAGCTAAGAAACTTTTAAAGAGTGCTGAGTTGAACTTAACTAAGGGGAAGGATTATTTTAACTCAAAAGAATATATAGAATCTGAAAATGCTCTTATGCTTGCAGAGAAAAGCTTAGATAGGGTGGAGGGAGAGATATATAAGGCTAAGGTGAAAGGATTGCTTGAAAGTGCAAGGAACAAACTTGACGCTCTTTTATTAAAACTTACAGAGTTAGAGGCTTTAGTGATAGACTTAAGAAATGCTGGTGGAAGCACAACCTTATATGAGATAAAAGTAAGTAGAATTAAAACAGATTATGGAACTCTTTCTTCAAAATTGGATAATGCTGAAAATTACATAAATCAAAAACTGTATGATGATGCTAGAAGTCTTATAAACTCAGTTTTAGACGATATAAACAAAGATTTATCTGAGATAGATAGTATGATTGTAGAAGTTAATTCAAAGATCTCTGAATTGGAAAAACCAACTGAAACTGCAACTCCAGTAGAATCTTTCATGCCAGATATAAGTGCTGTAGGCGATTATATATACAAGTACGGGAAATTTGTTATAGTTTTGGTGTTTTTAATTGTCATTGTTTTTGCGAGTTATAAAGGGGCTAAGAGATATATGAAAAGAAGAAAATGGGATGAACTCAAATAATTTAATTTTTAACTTCTATAATTTTTGTTAATTATTTATTTAAATTTAAACAATAATAAATAATAATAGTTATATTAAATCTAAAACCTTACTACCGAATGTTAGATGAATTATTCATCATATTTATTTTCAAACTCGTTTATAGCTTTTAAAACCATATTATACCATTTTTCTAACATATCTCTCATGTTTTGGGCTAAAAATTTTGGTTTAACAGCTTTGTAAACGTAATAGTATCCACCTTCTTCGATAACTCTCTTTTCCCTAATAACTATCCCAGCCATCATAAGCTTTTGTAAACTTTTATAAATGGAATTATATCTTCTCTTTGTTAATTTTCCAATTTCTTCTATTTTTAATCCCTTACTTTTTAACAAATTAATGTAAATAGATATGTCACTAGAGTTTAATCCGAAAAAGCATTCGAGAAT
>WAJX01000144.1 GCA_015523665.1 Ferroglobus sp. | reverse complement strand
TACCAACGATGAAACAAAGGTTGAAAGAAGCTATAGAAGCTGGTGTCGAGATTCTTGCATGTTCTCAAGCATTGGCCATAAGAAATCTTAAGGAAGAGGATTTAATAGAAGATGTGAAAGTTGTCGGAGCAGGAACCTTTATATTTAGGGCTATGGATGCAAAGAGGGTTGTTTGCATAGGTTAATATTTTATTTTTACAAAATATAAATGTAGATATAAATTATTGTTAAATATCTATTTAATATTATATTTTGATTCTCTTGCTACCTTTATGAACGCTTGAATATTCTCTAATGGAACAGTAGGTGGGATATCACATCCTGGGCACAACACGTATCCCCCTCCTTCAGCAGCAACCCTTATACACTCTTTTGAAACCTCTCTAACCCGCTCTGGAGAACTATCGTTCATAATCGTAACTGGGTCAACATTTCCAGCTATGCATATAATCCCCTTCAACTCCCTCTTTGCAAACCCTAAATCGACTTTATGATCTAAACTGAAACAACTGGCTTTACTCTCAGCAATCTCATGTAACTTATCAGTTGTATTTCCACATATATGTAGGAATGTTGCAACATTACGTTTTCTCATCTCCCCTATAAGCTCTTTTAGTGCTGGGAGTGCCAACTCAATAAAATGTCTTCTGGATATCAGATCTCCACTTGCAGTCGGATCAGCAATACTCACCGCTTCCATACCAACATCTTTGATCAACGGCTCATAAAATGCCAAGATTAGATCTTTAGCAAAATCTATAACCTTTTCAGCAAACTCTCTATTCTTATAAACGTCTCGCATTAGCTGTTCCACACCTCTCAAATTACCCGCTTTTGTGAACGGCCCCCATGATGTTGTTCCTACGAGATATTTATCTCCTATCTCATTGTATACAATTTCAGAAGCTTTCCAAATCGTTTGAATCGCTTCACTGTCATATATTCTATCTATATCTAATTTTTCCAAATCCTCTTGAGAGTTTATTATTGGCCCCTCCAAATCTGGAGCCCCTATACGTCTAACTTTAATCTTCCCTCCGATGGCTGCAGCCAGAAAATTGTTATAGCCAGAGCCTGGATAAACCATATCCGATTGTATTATGTCAGCTGTTTTTATTATGAGCTCTGCATACTCTTTTGGTTTTCCGATGTAATATATGAAATCTTTTCCAGAATTTTTTATCGTCCACATCCCCCCTCCAAAGATTATTGCTGGCACTCTTTCGGGAATATTGAGGTTAAATGCATCTAAAAGGATATCTTTAGGTTTCAATTACCTAACCTCCGCTTGATAAAAATAAAATTTTGTGTATACATCTTTATCTATTTTATTGATAATTAATATATAATTATTAATTTAGTGTATAATTAACCTCTGAATTCAGGTGGCTTGAGATACTCCCAATCTTCTCCCTTCCTATACTTCTGAGCAACTTCCAAAGCTTTTGCGGCGTATTCAAATGCATATGGTATTCCTGGATTATTTGGGTAGAACCCTGCCCCAATGAAACCTACTGTTACTGCTTCAAGTATCTCTTCATCTGTTGCTCCTGCTTCAACTGCAGCGATAACATGGACTATACATCTCGGAGAGGCTGTTGCAACTCCAATAGCTGTGAACATCAATTCCTTTGTCTTTCTATCTAATGCTCCATCACCAAATATCTCTTCATAAAAATCCGCAAATTTCTTTGCGGCTTCTGGCCAAAGCTGACATATCGGTTGTAAAAATCTTGGTAACAACTTCATCTTTTCCTTAACATATTCTTCACATTCTCCCATAACTTATCCCCTCCTGGTATAGATTAATTAGTAATAATTAAATATTTAAAGCTTTCTCCAAATATTTAGCGTATAAAATCGAATTTTATCGAAAAATATGCTAAAATATTGGAAAATTTCCAGATAAATAACTATTATCCATCCTCGAATTTATATTTAAAAAGTTTTTTGACATTCAAACCCAGTTCAATCTCAGCAAGTTTTAAAACAAACCATGGAATTATGCATGTTGAATGTCTCAAATCTGCAAGCTTATATACTATATTGTCAGGTATTCTGGTTAGTATGTCTTTAAGGTTTAGAATTGGCAATTTTTTCCCAAAATCATTTACATCTCTACATTCAGATTTTATTTTTATCTTAATAGTATTGTTTATCTTCTCTGCGATAATTTCTGTTCTGTAACCACATGGCTGATCCCAAACGATCACTTTCATAAGATTTGATGAAATTTAAAATAGATAATTCTTGTGAAGGTTTGTTAGCGAATATGTAATTGTTCTTGTCATACGGAGTTAATATTATTAATTATCTTATTTTTTATTATTTTTTATTATTAGATAACTCGAATGATAATTTAAATCACTTCTTTAATGAAAATATTTATATTTTGAAAAAATACAAAAACAAAATATGAACCAAGAGCTTGTTGAAGGGATGAATAAATTAAAAACAGGAGCTTTGATTAATTTGTTGTCAGTGGTGTTAATGTTGATTGGAATAATCACAGCAGTGGCAACCTTTGGATTTATGCCGATTGAAAATCCAAGGAATCTCATCGGAATGTTGGCAATTGCTGGTTTATTTATCATACTAGTAATTATAGCGCTCGTATTAGGGATAGTCGGATTCATAATGTATTTCAAAGCGACTGGTCATTTAAAAAGATACGATGAAAAGTACGGAATTGGCAGAACCGGAATGGTGTTGCAAATTATCGGACTTTTACTAATATTCATACCAATTTTAGCGATCTTGGCAATTATAAGCCAAATGAGACCTTACGAAGTTCCAGGATTGCTTGCAATTTCACTTGTATTCATATTTATATTAATTGGAGCGATAATGATAATAGTTGGAGCAATTCTGTTTGGAATAATGCTTATAAGGCTTGAGGATGTCGAATCTGATTTTAAAGTGGCCGGAATAGTCTATTTTGTTGGAATGATCTTGAGTTTTATCCTTGGGGCGATTGGAAGCATCATTGGAATAGTTTCCACGATACTGATATATATGAGTGCTAATAAGGCTCTTAAAAAGCTGTCAACATCCTAAATTTCATTGTTTAATTATTTTTTAATATTTTACATTTAATTTAATATAAATTGTTGGTTTGTTTCTTCTCGCTCTTATATTTGTTATAGATACTTACACAACCTCCAACCAGGTCTCTTCTCTAACACATTCAATCCACAAACAATAGATAACACCTTTACAAAAGAAGTGGAGAAATATAAAAACTAAAGATTATATAGGAGGTTTATGCTCCTCTGGAAGTTCAATTGCATATACTAGTTAGTCGACCAAAGCGACTACATATGGGAATTGTTGGAGAAAATACTTAATATTTCGACTTAAGGAAGGTAAAGAAGATAATTGCGAAGTACACAATATTGAAAGCAATCTTAATTTTAAGCCCATGATGTCTTCCATGTTCTTCTCCACGCAAATAAGTCATGTTGTCAGCGAATTGATGCAGATAAAAGAGCTAAGAGAGTTTATAGGAATAAAATAGGAAGATATAACTAACATTTATTCTTTTCTTTCAAGGTTCAGCTTAAATGGATTCATAGACATAGCATTGAGAACTCTGGAAGGGAAAGAATACAGGAACATTCTTCGAAAGGGAGTTTATTGGTATGAAGCTCACACTTACTAATGAGTATCTTTCTCTCAAACCTCTACTCTTCTTGCTGTATTCTGCAAATATTCGTGAAGCTAAGACATTCAAGGAGGTTATGGATGAACTCAGGAGAGGGAAGATAGCAAGGCAAGGAGACATAGCTATAAGGACAGGGTTTTTTAATGTTATAGAAACTATTTGATTGAATTTAACGAATACATTGTTCTTTTCCCCCTCGAAGCTAAATGGTTTTTAACTATCTTCTCAGCATTTTAATTCAAAGAACTTGGATGAGAGGAATGCAGATTTAAGGCTTTTGAAGGCTAAGTTGATTAATTTGTTGTTTAGATAGTAAAAGTTCAAGGCTGTAAGGTCAGCTATTGAAGATGTGTTTAAGCTCCTAAATCATTCGGATTGCGCGATTGCATCGCTACACAATAAGAGTTGTGCTGAAATTTACAGCTTTGAATGTCCTTTTAGTTGGCATGGTTGTTGCTTGTTTCAGGAAAAAGAAGGTGTTGTTGAGTTGGCTGAAGCTGGCTGAAGATGTGATTTGGTAGAGGTCTAACTTGTTATACTGTTCACCATCATAAAATTAAACGATAAATTAATTAAATCCGTAATCTTCTTTTTCTTTGGTGAATTCAATGGAAAAAGCAGAGGAAATACTGAGAATATTGGAAGGAAATGCAAGATTATCAACGAAGGAGATATCAGACATGATCGGTATCGATGAAGAAAAAGTTAAGGATGTTATTTCGAGGCTTGAAAAGGAGCAGATAATACTTAAATATAAAACTCTCATAAATTGGGAAAAATTTGGAGTTGAGGAAGTTTATGCAATTATAGACGTTCGCGTTAATCTAACAAGAGAAAAGGGTTATGATGATATTGCGAAGAGGATAGCGAAATTTCCAGAAGTGCATGCGGTTAGGCTTGTAAGTGGAGATTATGATTTTCAAGTCGTTGTTAAAGGAAAGTCGTTAAAAGAAATTTCATTCTTCATAGCAGAGAAGATATCTACAATCCCAGAGGTAAGAGATACTGTAACTCATTTCGTTTTGAGAACTTATAAGGAGGAAGGTGTCCTTCTTTTTGAAGATGAAGAGGATAGGAGGCTCGCAATTGTCCCATAGAGTTAATAAGAAAGTTAAGGAATTAAAGCCATCAGGCATCAGAAGGTTTTTTGATTTAATCATAGGTAGAGAGGATGTTATAAGCTTAGGAGTTGGAGAACCAGACTTTGCTGTTCCTTGGAGAATAAGGGAAGAGATGATCTACAGTCTTGAGAGAGGTATAACTTCATATACCTCAAATTTAGGATTACCAGAGTTAAGGGAGGCGGTAGCTGACTATTACACTAAATTTGGTGTTGATGTCGATCAAGGCAACGTGCTGATAACAACAGGAGTGAGTGAAGGGTTTGATATCGCTATGAGATCAATCATAAACCCTGGGGAGAGAGTTGTGATTCCAGAACCAGCATACGTTTCATACGTTCCCCTTTCAATATTAGCTGGAGGAGACGTGATAACAATTCCAACATCTCCAGATTTTAAATTAAGGTATGAGGATATAGTTAAGGTTGGGGAAGCTAAGGTATTGGTAATAAACTACCCAAACAATCCGACTGGAGTTAGCTACACGAAAAAAGAGTTAGAGGAGATAGCTGATGCTGTAATTGAAATAGATGCCATTGTAATATCTGATGAGATATATGCTGAACTTAGTTATAACTTTAAACATGTTTCAATAGCCTCACTTAACGGAATGGAGGATAGGACTGTAATCTTAAATGGTTTCTCAAAATCTTTTGCTATGACTGGTTTAAGAGTTGGATATGCAATAGCCCCAGATGATATTTTTGAGAGTATGTTAAAGATTCATCAGTATTGCATGTTATGTGCTCCAGTTACAGCTCAAATTGGGGCTATAGAAGCTTTGAGAAATGGAGATGATGAGCTTGAGGAGATGAGAGCTGAATATTTAAGAAGAAGAAATTTCTTTATAAAAAGAATAAAGGAAGTTTTTGAGGTTAACACACCAGATGGGGCATTTTATGCCTTTCCATGTATAGAGAATACCGGGATGAGTAGTGAAGAGTTTGCAGAAAAATTGTTGTTCGAGAAGAATGTAGCAGTAGTTCCTGGGACAGCTTTTGGTGAGTGCGGAAGAGGATATATAAGATGCGCATATGCTGTATCTATGGATAAATTGAAAGAAGCAACTGATAAGATAATAGACTTTGTAAACTCCCTCTAGATCTTTTTAACCATCCTTATCCATTTTCCAAAATCCTCCCTTTTTGAGAATCCAAACTTCTCATAGAATCTTCTTGCCCTAAAATTTTCATCACCAACCCAAAGCTCTATCAAACTCCTACCTCTACTCTTTGCATATTGCATAGCTTTTTCAACGAGCTTACTGCCAACTCCTCTCCCCCAAAACGATCTTATAACAGCTATCTCATGTATCTCTCCGACTTTTTTCATTTCAAAAGGACTGAACCAACTGGTATCTATCGCAATAAAGCCTACTGGAGATTTAATCTCTGCAAAGAAAAATCCATTTTTATCTCTGCCATACAGCCATTTAAAATATCTTCTTATCTCTTTTCTGGAGGTGTATGCATATTCTTCAAGTCCTTCGTATGCGTTTTTGTATATATCAACAAAGATATCAATGTCTTCTTTGCGAGCATTTCTTATCCTCACAACCAATAGGATTTATTAAGCTGAATATAAGCTTTGATTGTGATAAGTGGTTTATTGGAATTATTGGAAAAGCTTGTAAATATCGAATCACCATCTGGAGATGAAGAGGAAATAATTTTTTTTATAGAAGATTATCTTTCCTCAAATGGATTCAGTCCTAAGATAGAGGATAAAAACCTGATTCTAAAAGGCTCTTCAGATCTATGGTTCGTTACTCACGTTGATACAGTTAAAGTGAAGAGAAAATTTGAAGTATATCGTGATTTTGCATATGGAACTGGTGTTTGTGATGCTAAGGCCAGCATTACTGCAATTCTAAAAGCGGTTGAGATTTTAGAAGAACCCAAATTTAATATCGCATTGTTTAGTGATGAAGAGGAGAACGGAATGGGATCAAAAATCTTTTCAGAGAGATATCGTGGTAGAGCAATAGTTATGGAGCCAACATCCTTGAAAATTGCAAAAACCCAGTATGGGAGTGCTGAAATAGTAGTAAAAGTCAGGGATAAAAGTTTTCATGGGGCTTACTACTTCAATAAAGGAGCTATCGAAAAAGCTTACGATCTCTATAGCATTTTAAAGGAGAAAAATTATGCGTTTTCAATTCAAAAGATCGTAGGAGGTGGTGATGAATACATCATCCCAGAATCGTGTGAGATGAGACTTAGCTTTATCTTCGATCCAGATATTAATGTAAAAGATGAGATTGAGAAAATTGGTGTGATAATCTCAGAATTTGGAGATTACCGTATAATTGAGGATTGGCAAGGATTTTACTGTGATTACATATGGGAGATTGAAAAGTTTTCAAATGGCTACACTGATATGATTTCATGGACAGATGCAGTTAATTTGAAGCTTTCTGGATGGAAAGTTACAATCTGGGGTCCTGGAGAACTTGAAAAATGCCACACGTATGACGAAAGGATAAGAATTGATGAGATAGAAAAAGCAGTTAATATTATAAAG
>WAJX01000143.1 GCA_015523665.1 Ferroglobus sp. | reverse complement strand
CTCTTGCACCATCTACATCAATTACCTTGTATCCTTCACTCTTAAATTCATTTGCAATATCTGCCACCACTTCAAACTTTGTCTCGTCAGAACAATCTATCCTGTGTAGAAATTACACCTACGAGGTGTAAGATGAGCTTGGTCCATGGCATCATTTTATTCTCCCTCTTGCCAATAAAAATTCTGGTTTATAAAGATCTTTATTACTTGCATTAAATTCATGTTTAACCTGGACTTTCAGTTTTTCTAATGTATAGAGTTGCCATGATATAGGCACAAATGCCATCTGTCCTTTTCTTTCTTCCCTCGTAAGTTCAAAACTCAAAAGCAAATGGAAAGCATCTTTTGTAATTTTTGGGTCTTTAGACGGAGAGAAATAAAATGTTCTAAAAGATTGGTTTTTGGTTGCTGTGTTATATGTTTTGCAGTCAAGATAAATGATTCTTCCTTGTTTGTCTATAACTTCAATATCAGGATAGCCAGCAACTTTTATTTTTCTGCTTTTTGTACGGGGTTTATCCGCCTTGAGCCCTACTTTTCTTAATGCAGAAATTACAAAAGGTTCTATGTGATTCCCAGCTTCATTGGGTCTTCTTGTGAAAATTCCTTGTTTATATGCCTCATCTCCTGCCATCTGTGCTGCAGTTTTTAGATGTTCTAATAGTTTCTGATTATCTTCATTTGACAAATAAAAATGTAATACCTCGCATCCTGTCAATGCCTTTATTGCGATTGGATAAGGAATCCCCTTTAATGGTTCTAAAAACTTGCTTATTATTGCTTCAAGTTGCTTTATGTATTCTTCACGATCATTCATTCTTTTCACCCTTCCTAAAGATTAATATGTTTTCTTTCTGCATCACATTATAAAGCCCGAAAATTATCTTATCTATATTTTTCACAAGCTTAAATCCAATTTTTTCAGCATAGTTTATGATGAATTCCACTGTTTTCACTTCTTTCCCTTGATAGGTTGCGTTTCCAATTACAATTACGGCATATTTCCCAGGTTTCAAAACCCTATACATCTCTTCTAAACTTTTTTTCATATCTTCATTATAAAGTTCTATTCTTCTCTGCCCTTTACCTCTAACACCAATGAATTCTTCTCTTAACTCTCTTAAGTCGTATCCCAGTGTCCTTAGAGCATGTGCGTCATTAGAAACATAATCCAAAGCAATTGAATAAGGTGGGGATGTTACAATTCCGTCAATACTATTGTCTTCAAGTGGCAAATTTCTAGAATCTCCAACCTCTATATCAACTTTTCCAAGTTTTAAGTTTAACTCTTTTGCTACATCAACATAATCTTTTACAGATAAAATCATCAAATCCAGATTCTTTCTGAAAGATTTAGTAAAATCTTTTTTTCTTCGTGCATTATCACTAACAGCAACCAATTTTGCCATAAGATAAAAGTTTCTTATCTTTTCGTTAGGTATGCTTTCTATAGTTTTATCTAAAGCTTTATCATCAAGATTGAATAGATTTACTCCAACTTTACGCAAAATATCATCTTTCCACTCAAAAATTTCTGACAAAACCTCTATTGATTCTGTTTTCACTCTACTCTGAAGAACGCATAAGGGCGAAATATCAATACCCACACAATTAATACCAAATAATTGAGCTTCTACTGCGGTTGTTCCGCTTCCGATGAAGGGATCTAATACTGTGTCTCCCTTATTTAATCCTGTGATGTTGAGTAATGCTCTAATCATCTGAGGATGAAATTTCCCTTTGTAAGGATATATCCAATGTGTTAAGTACTGATTTACTGACCTTGTGCGGTTTTTCCTTACGATATAAAAGTAATCAGTATATTCGCCTTTGATCAGTTTGAAGTATGCAAGTTTTCTTTTGAGAAATTCTACATCTTCTGGATCTTCTAAAAGCCTGAATTCTCTTAACCCATTAGTAACTTCAAATTTTACTCCCAATGACTTTAACTCAAGTTGTGCTAATGCTAATTCATAGATAAATTGGACATTATCAAAGAGCAGTAATTGTTTATCTTTCGACAACAGTTCCTCTTTAAATGCCCAGAAATCACCAATTTTTTCTGCTTTTTCCAACATTATTTCTCCTTTGGTTTTAATTTCTTGGTTCATGATCGCTCTCTATATAATACCATAATTGATTCCAACCTTTTAATTATGTTCATGAGCCTCCGAGCTGAATTTCGACAACTTTTTCATATGCGAACTCTTCGGGTATATTACCAAACAGGAAAGATATGCGAATGGTTCGCATTCCCTACTACCCATATCAATCCCTTCTCCCTCAATATCCCCTTTGCTTCCTCTCCCTTATCCACAATATATCGCTTTGGTAGATTGCCTTACCTGCACTTTTGTAAAAGATTCTTCTGATTCTCTTTTTTTTCCTTTTGAGAATGATTGGTTTTATCTTAAAATTCCTGAAATCTATATTTGTTCTGTCATCAACCCTCAAAACTCCCTGGTCCTTGCACCAGTGAACCTCAAAACAAGGTAGGTGAGCCAGCATCTTCCCCTTATCCATCTCTTTGCCTTTGTGGGGCTTGTGTCAAACCAGTTCTGAAATGCTCCGGTGAGAGT
>WAJX01000142.1 GCA_015523665.1 Ferroglobus sp. | reverse complement strand
ATTACGACTATTACAACTAATTAGTTGTCATTTTTTAAATATATAAAAATTATAAAAAATTAATATGTAAATTTATAACTAACTACACTAATATACTTACAAATAATCAAATAATTACAGATAATACCACTTACATATTGACATATTAACCAAATGATCATATATCCAAATGGACGTGAGAAGATATGGAATTAAGTAAACCTATTGTAGGTGTCGGGGCTATTATAATAGAAAATGGAAAATTATTACTTGTGAAGAGGGGAAAAGAACCAAATAAAGGATTTTGGTCTTTTCCTGGTGGAGTTGTCGAATTTAGAGAGACTCTTGAAGATGCTCTAAAAAGAGAGGTGAAAGAAGAAACAAATTTAGAGATCGAAGTTAAGGATGTAGCATGTGTTTTAGAAAAGATTGTGAGGAGTGAGAATGGTAAAGATTTTCACTACATAATAATTGATTTCTTCGCAAAAGTTGTCGATGGAGAGCCTACAGCAGGGAGTGATGCTGAGGATGTTAGGTGGTTCGATATAGATGAGATAGTTAATGAAACTGCAGAAATGGACACAAAGAAAATATATTATCCTCAAAGAGATAGCTTTGCAATTGTTAATTCCGTTAGAACATTTCTCAAAAACTTTAAAAAATTTGGGGAGAGAAGCAGAATCTATATAAGTTCTTCAAAAACCAGATAACTTGATATGAGAATATCAGGGGCTAATAGTGTAAAGGAAGCAATAAGAGCTGGAATAGCAAATAAAGTCTTTATCAACGATTCAAAGTCCAAAAAAATATTGGAGATAATCTCTGAAGCTAAAAAACACAAAGTTCCAGTTGTAAAACTGAAAAACTTTAAAGGTGTTGAGGCGGATATATCTCCTATAAAGTATGCAGATTTTGAGTACATAGTAGAAAAAGCCTTAAGAAAGAGGGGATTAATAGTTTTTCTGGATTCTATCCAAGATCCTCACAATTTAGGAGCAGTCATAAGAACTGCTGAGTTTTTTGGAGTTGATGGGATTGTAATCCCAAAAAGAAGGAGTGTTCCTGTAAACGAAACAGTTATGAGAGTTTCAGAAGGTGCTATTTTTCATATAGACGTCTCAAGAGTTGAGAATATTGCAACACACCTGAAAAAGCTTAAAAAGATGGGATTCTATATCATTGGTGCTGAAATTAATGGTGAGGATTTGAGAAATGCTTACTTTGAATTTCCTTTAGCTATAGTCATTGGAGGAGAGGATAAAGGGATTTCTAAACCTGTTTTAAAGCAATGTGATGCAATAATTGGAATTCGCGGATATGGAAAGACGGAAAGTCTTAATCTCTCAGTTGCATATGGTATTATAATGTATGAAATTAGGAGGAGACAAATATGATGGGAGAGATATTTGCTTTAATCTCTGCAATTCTCTGGGGTTTTGCTCCAATTTTAGATAAAACTGCTTTGAGTAATGGTGATGTCTCTCCTTTCCTGGCAAATCTAATAAGATCGATTGGAGCGTTGACATTTTTGATATTTACAGTATTGGTAATGAAAGATTTTGACATCTCTTTATTTGACTTCAGAAGGAGTGTAATATTGCTAACTGCTGGAGCTATAGCTGGAGGGGTTGCTATGATAATATATTACTCATCACTAAAAATGATTGGAGCTGCAAAAGCTGTGCCTATAACTTCAATATACCCACTCTTTACAATCCTCTTCTCTTTATTACTTTTAAAAGAGCCTGTAAATTTTCTAAAACTTTTTACAGGAACTATATTAATAGTTGCTGGCCTGATAATTGTAACGAGGTGATCTAATGGACATAGAAGGTTATGCAAAATTGATTTTGAAAAAAGGAGAAGACATTTCAAAACTTGCTGAATTGATAGCTGAAATAAAAGAAATAGATATTAAAAAGGCTTATAAAATAGCCAATGCTGTAAAAAGAGAAGTTGAAAACGCGTATTCTAAAAAGAATTTTATCCTTGATTATTATAGAAGTGGTGTTAAAATGGGTGAATTTGGTGTTGGAAGTAGAGGAGAAGGAGATTTTTACGTTCATTCAAAAATAGCTGAGATGTGCGATGATGCAATAATATCTCCAAAAGATTTAGATGATGCTGGAGTTGTAAGAATTGGAGATTATTATATAAGTGTAGCTATAGACGGTATACATTCAAGGCTTAGCGAATTTCCATTCATATCAGGATTTCATGTTACAAGAGCAGCTATGAGGGATATTTATGTTATGGGAGCTAAACCTATTGCCATATTTTCCGATATACATATAGCAGATGATGGGGATGTCTCAAAGATATTTGATCATTTAGCTGGAATAACTACTGTAAGCAACCTTATGAACGTTCCTCTCATAGCTGGTAGTACACTTAGAATAGGTGGAGACATGGTAATAGGGGAAAGAATGACTGGAGCTGTTGGATGCGTTGGAATATCTAGTAAAATAACTCCAAGAAAGAATGCGAGGATAGGAGATCTAATACTTCTAACTGAAGGTTCTGGAGGAGGAACCATAGCAACTACTGCAATATATTATGGTATGCACGAAATCGTAGAGGAAACTTTAAACATAGATTTCCTTTTAGCTGCTGATGCTATAATTAATTCTCCTATTTTAAAGAATATTCATTCAATGAGTGATGTAACCAATGGAGGTATTAGAGGAGATGCGAGAGAGATCTCAAAGATTTCAAAAAATGCGATTATTTTTGATTATGAAAAGGTTAGGAATATCGTAAACAGGAAAGTTTTGAAGATGTTAGATGAATTAAGAATTGATTTTATGGGCGTTTCTATAGATTCCCTCATGATAATATGCCCTGAAGAAATCAGTGATGATGTGAAAAAGATTGTGAAAAAAGTAGGAGTGAGGATCGAGGAAGTTGGATGGGTAGAAAAAGGAAATGGAGCTTACATGATTAAGGATGGTAGAAGAGAGGAGCTAATACCTAAGTTTAGAGAGGCGGCATACACACCAATAAAGAAAGTAATAGGAGAGGAAAG
>WAJX01000141.1 GCA_015523665.1 Ferroglobus sp. | reverse complement strand
GCAGGATACGGCGATCCTCTCGAAAGAGACCCTGAAATGGTTATAAACGATCTTAAAGCTAAAATAATCTCAGAATGGACTGCTAAAAATGTTTACAAGGTCAAATTTGATCCAGAAACTTTGAAATTGGATAAAGAGGGGACTGAAGAATTGAGAAAGAATGAGAAAAAAGCTAGGCTACTGAGAGGAAAACCATACGAGGAGTTTATAAAAGGATGGGTGAAAAAGAGGCCACCAGAAGAAGTGCTGAAGTTCTATGGAAGCTGGCCTGATGCAAAACCGGTTATACCAATAATTAGGCCATAAACGGGATTTGAAATGGCGAAATCAAAAGAGAGGATTGAAAAGGTTGAAAGGGGTTTTTTGTTTGCTCCCTTAATTTTTTCTTATGGAGCAACTGTTGAAAATGTTTCGCTTTCTGAATACCTAAGGAACCCAACAAAGATCGTCAGAGCACTTAAAAACATCCATCAATATTTTAGAACGGATGTAATAGTCTCTTGGTTGGATCCAGAATTAGAGTGTAAACTTCTCGGTTATAAGGCTAAATCAAATACTGTAGAAATGTATGAAATAAAAGAGAATTTCCAGAAAATTTTACCTGAAGGACTCTCAGAAAAAACCGAGATTCAGCTTATTTTGGATGTCGTAAATAGGCTTAACATATTGCTAAAAGATGTGCCTTTGATGCTATTAATTAACGGTCCAATTAACCTTACATCCAAATTGATAGGAATAAATTTCGAAAATATAAAAGATATAGAAAAAAGCTTAGAAATTATAGAAATAGCAAAACTTCTTACGTTGGAAATCATCAGATCTATTGGTCCTTTGGATGTGGATATACTAATTTTAAACGAGAGACTACCTAAACCCACAGAAAGATCAATGGAAGTCGTTGAGGATGTATACTCCACAATCCTAAACACATTAAAGTATTTTGGTATAAATACTGGATTAATGATAGATGTGATAACTGCTGAACACTCTCTTTACTCAAATCTTTTTGATTGCTTAATTATTAACGATATACAAAACATAGAACCTTTATTGGACTTCAAAAGACTTGGTTTTGCTCTTCCCTTAAATATTTTACATAAGTCACCAGAGGAGATTGAGATATTTTTTGGTGAGATTCTTGATAAGTTTTCTTTTCACACAAAACCGTTTATGGTCACGACTGAGAAAGAGATCCCTCCATATGCCTCACCCAGAATTGTAAGAGGGTTAACCATCATTAGAGAGCTCATGGGGAAATTTGGGGATGTGAGGTGAGAAGTATGGCATCAGGAATGATAGAAATTTTAGATAGAGGAAAGGCAGAAATTCATTTTGTCTCACCAGACGATTTTAGAGAATTCGTCAAAAATAAAAAGAATAGGGGCTTAAGAAATAAATTAATGGAAGAAAAAGAGGCGGTTAAAAAATTCGTTAGTAATGGAGATTACATAGCCTATGATTTCTCTAGCCTTACAAGAGGTCCCCAAAGTTTATTGAGGGAGATAATAAGGCAGGAAAAGAGGAGACTTTGGGTATGTGCAAAATTTACACTATACGAAAGTGCTTTGCTTGTTGGTGGTGGATGTGCCGATAAGATAGATGTCGGTTTTATAGGTTGGATTCCATACCTTCTTGGAGAAGCCGAAAAAGGGAGAGTAAAACTTTATGAATGGAGCAATGGTAGTTTGACCTACAGACTGCTGGCTGGGGCCATGGGAATACCTTTCATACCTGCTAGAGACTTGCTAGGAACAGACATAATAAAACACTCTGGAACTATAATCATCAAAGATCCTTTTAGCGAAATTCCGGTTGCTTTGCTTCCTGCTTTAAATCCTGACGTTTCGATCATCCATGTACAAGAAGCCGATATCTATGGAAATGCAAGAGTTTATGGTCCTACTGTTGCAACCCTTGAAACTGCAATGGCATCTAAAAAAGTCATAATTTCAGCTGAAAGGATAATAGAAACGATAGAGTTTAGAAAGAATCCAAACATGACCATCATCCCATATTACTTAGTTGATGCCGTTGTTCATGCACCTTTTGGAGCCTATCCTGGTGGAACACAGGGTTATTATGAGATGGATGCAGAACATTACTTGAAGCTTACTTCAATAACAACTGAAGATGAAATGCAAAAGTATCTTGAGGATTATGTTTATAGCGTTGATAGTCACGAAGAGTTTTTAGACAAAAGGGTAGGGATATCAAAGCTAAATGAGCTTGTCAGGAAGGCGGAAATTTTGGAAGGATTCAGATAAGAGCTGGGTGATGGATTATGTCTGTAGTTGAATTTACAGACACAGAATTTATGATTTGCCAAGCAGCAAGATTGCTCGAAGATAACAAAACTATATTCATTGGCTGGGGTATACCACAAGTTGTAGCTATACTCGCTGAGAGGTTGTATACTCCAAATATAGTTCAAGTTTTTGAATTCGGGGCTATAGGTCCGCAATGTAGAACCCCATTCTTGAGAGGTACCATGGGCGGTCCACAGAATACTTATCGAAGCCTCCAGTGGTGCAGTATGAGTCTCGCCTTTAGCTATGCTCAAGCTGGCTATATAGATTATGGTATGCTTGGAGCTGCTCAAATTGATAAGTATGGTAATATAAACTCAACAATGATTGGTGAGAATTATGAACAACCAAAGAAAAGATTTCCAGGCAGTGGAGGCGGAAATGAGGTGGCTAGTTACTGTTGGAAAACTATAATTGTAATGAGTCATGAAAGTAGGAGATTCGTAGAAAGATGCGATTTTATAACTTCTCCGGGTCATATGATAAATGGGAAAGACAGAGAAGAGTTTGGCTTACCAAGGAACGCGGGTCCTTGGAGAGTGATAACATCGAAAGGTATGTTTGATTTTGACGAAAAAACTAAGCAAATGAGATTAATTGGAGTTCTGAGGGGGCTTAGTATAGAAGAAGTAGTGTCGGAAATGAGTTTTAAGCCACTTATTGCTAATGACGTAATAGAGCTTGAACCACCAAATAGAGAAGAGCTCAAGGTTTTAAGAGAAGAAATAGATCCATACGGGCTTATTATAACTAAGGGGAAAAAAATCAAAATGAAAGTCTGAGATATAGAATTCCAATTTTAGGCATGATGTCAAACAAAGGAGGTTGTAACATACTTTCTAGAGTTAAGAAGTTGCCGAAAAATTATGAGGGACTGTTGACAAAGAAAGTAACCAAAACTTTAAGTTTTAATAATTGTATAAACACAGAAAGATGACGAGAAAAATTAAACGACTTACAGTTACCTTAGACGAGAGTACATATCTTGTTTTGGAAAAAGTATCAAACTCTGAAAACGTAAGCTTTAGTGAAATGATAAGAAGAAGTATTAATTTCTATGCACGCTTTAATAATATAGATGTTGGAAAATTGAATACATATGTTGAGATGTTAACACCAGGAGACCACATAATCGCTGATAAAGAATGGATCGCATTAATTCTAAAGCAGATAAATCAATTCTCAGACGAATATACAAAGAGGTTGGATGAAATTAGTAAGGAACATGCTAAATACTACTATGCTAGATTTAAAGACGACCCATTTAGTTTATTGAAATTCTTTGAAACCCTTAATTGGTGCAAGATTTCATACATTCCAGATGGATATGCCATCATTTTTGATATTGCTGAATTGAAAGATACTTTGCAAAGAATTCTTGAGGTTGTTATGGATCAGTTGGGAATGAGAGATTTTGTTATAGAATCAGAATCTAAAAATAAACTCTTTGTTAAAAAAATAAGAAAATAAAAATTAACTTTTTATAGATATAATAATTAAGATGATACAGTTGATTTTTAAAATCTTGGTGGAAAATGTATTACAAGAGCTTTAACTTTTTCTGAAAAACTCTTCGCACTGTGGACTTTATTTCTGGGAACATAAATGTAATCATCAGCTTTTAGAACTTGCTCTTCCTCCTCAATTTTAAATTCAATCTCCCCAGAAATGATGTAAAACGCTTCATCCACCTCATGTTTGTGTGATGGTGCCTCTGTATTTGGTTCAACTTCCATTAAACATACGTCAAAACTAGCTTCATCACCCGAAATCAGCACTTTCAGCCTGATTCCTTCATACACCTCAAATTCTCTAGTTTTCATCGGAATCACTTCTTAACTCTCACCTCCTAAAAAATTCTCCGGCAACTGCCAAAATTCAATAAATTCTTTTCTGAACTTTTCAGAAAACTCCATACACTCTTTGTAAACCTCTATTGCGTGTGTTGGTAGTTTCCCCTCAAGTATTTTATTTCTCTCTTCATACCACCACTCCTTCACAGGTTTTGCCTTCTTTTTCCTCTCCTCCCTCATCTTCTCCCTCCTTTCAGCAGTTTTTTCCAAATTAGCGATGTATCTTTTTTGATCTTCATAATATTCAAGAACAACCCCGTAAACCTTTTCCGCAACATCCCTTGTAATTATTCCATTGTTTACGTCTTCAGCCACTCTCTCTGGATCTCTTTCTATTGGATCTCCGTAACCTGTCGCGCCACCGTAAATAATTCCAAATACAGTTTTATCCTGAGCCATTCTTGAATTTGTAAAACCCTTCCTTATCTCTATCTCTTTTTCAAGATTTTTCTCTCTCAGATATTCGAACAATTCGATAACACCGGGATAAAGTTCACCTTCTACCAGCCTATCAAAAATTTCAGGATTTCTGATGATAAAAAATGCCCAACTCGGTGCTGGATAGCCTCCCATCAGTCCAAAAGGTTGATATGTTAGAACTCCTGAAAATGATCCACTAGCTATAATTGTAAAGACTTTTGGCTTCCAAACCAACCATACAGATCCCCAACCAGAACCACCGATATATTTTCCGTGTCCGCAAGAATTTCTAATCATACCTCTATATAGGTATGATGCGGTGTTAAGGACTATCTCCCAGATTTCAGCATTTCCCATATCAGTTTCTGGCATCCATGGTGCTGCTGCAGCCACAAGTCCATCCTCTATCGGCCTTGCTCCCTGAGCACAAGCTGAGAATTCAAAGTTTGTAAATCCGAATGAAGTTCCGAACCTTGTTATTC
>WAJX01000140.1 GCA_015523665.1 Ferroglobus sp. | reverse complement strand
GTCGTCGGCAGCGTCAGATGTGTATAAAAGACAGCTTATAATCCCTCTCAGAATTTCAAACTTCCCGGGAAAATAAACTAAGGGATAAACTATCATTAAAGCATCAGAATTCTTGATATCTTCTTTAACTCTTTCCAATTCTCTATACAAATTTCCATCTCTTGTTTTTGAAATCTCTGGATCGAGATCTGTTAAAAGAATGGTTACCCCCCTCGTCCATACACCCTCTGAACTGGCAAAACCTTCAACAAAAAATGAGATTGATTTCCCACCTATCTTTTTTTTAAGAAAATTAATGAGCTTCTTATGATTTTTATATAAACTTTCTGTTACAAATATTAAATTGAATTCTGGCTTAAAATCAATTTCATTGATTTTTTTCTCTAAATCTCTAATACATTCATCTACTGTTGGAAATGGAGATTGTAGGATTTTGAAATTCATCAAGAAGAATAGCTTGCAATTTCTTTATTATAGTTTTCGCATCAGTTTCAACCTTAAAGCTGGCAACCTTTGTTACTAACATGCTTAAAACAAGAGTTTTTGAAATCGGATACAGCTTTATACCATATTCTCCAATTTTCAAAGATATCTCATCAAGATTTTCTGTAAATATGTGATAGAGTAAATCTCTCACCTGACTTTCTAAAAAATACAGATACTCTGAAACCCTTCTCCCATCTCTCACAAATGAGTATATCGGTGTGCCATCTATTCTATAAACTACCATCGCAATAATATCCTGATCATTTTTAAATGGAGATAGTATCTCATCTATTTTCCTGAGCATACCTTCCCCTCTCAATTGCTTTTTATTTTTTATTTTTCTTTTATTCTTATTTTAATTCTATTTTAATTTAACCAGTCAAGATACAATTTTTATTTTGGATTATTATTTATTACTATTATTTATTACTATTCACACAATTAACTTTTTAAATTACTCAATAATCATTACTTAACTTTTTCAAATATCCATTTTGGAATGCTTTCTTTACTAATTATCTTTTTTTCTAACAGTTCTTTGAGTGTTGGAGTTCTCTCAGTTTTATATGTTCCCTCAACAACTATTCCAAGCTTTGGAAGAATTTTATACGGAAATATTCCTTCAGCGTGTTCAGAGGCTCTAAACTTTATAATTTTCAGAGTTCTATTAAATGCCTCCCCATATCCAACATTTTTGAGGTATATAACACTATCTCCAAGAAAGATCGGAATCGAAACATGGGGTAAAGATAAATCCCCATTCAATGGTTCTTCAACAGTTATTAATGTCGTTGTTAGCTCTCTAAATTTCGAGAAAAACCAATTAACATCCTTTCTTGATTCGTATGATAGTGGTGCTATGAGTGGTGTAAGAGAATCTATAACCACTCTACTATCCTCTCCTTTAATGTTGCTCTCAACAAAACTCACAAGTTCACTGTTTAATAAAGTTATAGTCTCCGCATAGTAATTTTTTATCAAGAGGTCTCCATTTTTAATGTAGTCCTCAACTTCATTCCATCCAAGAGATGATGCGGTTTCGATTATTTCCTTTTCTCCAAGATCAAATGATATATAAATCCCCTTCTCACCATTTTTAATTCCAGTAATTAAGAATTGAAGTGAGAAGATAGTCTTACCTGTTCCTGCAGCTCCGAGAATGACATTTATCGTATTTTTTCTGAAACCTCCACCAATAAGTTCATCCAAACCTACTATCCCAGTTTTTACTCTCATTTATCATCCCTCCAATGATTAGTTATGATTTGATGCTCTATTAATACTATTTTAATTATTTGTCCTCTATTCCCCTTTCCGTAACTTTGAAAACTGCTTCGCTTTCTGGAAGATGAGGAGAATCTATAAGTCTTGCAACTCTCAACTCTCCTTTACTCTTTCTGAGATAAACTCTAAATGTTGCTGTATGAGCAACTATGTGCCCACCAACAGGTTTTGTAGGATCTCCAAAGAATTGATCAGGCTTAGCCATAACCTGATTTGTAACAACAATTGCCGCATTGAAGAGCTCACCAAATCTGAGCAAATCATGGAGGTGTCTATTCAGTTTTTGTTGTCTATCAGCTAAAGTTCCTCTACCCACATATTCAGCCCTGAAATGTGCTGTTAAAGAATCCACGATCATCAATCTAACCTGTTTTCCCTCTGTCTTTAATTTATTAGCTAATTCCTTTGCATTATCAACCAAGAGCATCTGATGATTTGAGTTGTATGCTTGAGCAACGAATATGTTCTTTAAAACCTCATCAGCATCAAGTCCTTTAGCTTCAGCCATTTGAGCAATTCTTTCTGGTCTAAAAGTTCCCTCTGTATCTATAACGACTACTGCTCCCTCTAAACCTCCTTCTTCTTTAGGCAATTGCACGTTAACCGCTAACTGATGACATATCTGAGTTTTTCCACTTCCAAATTCTCCAAAAAGCTCGGTTATTGCCTGAGTTTCACCTCCTCCACCGAGAAGTTCATCTAAAGCTTTACTCCCAGTAGTTATCTTCCCAATCGATCTTCTCCTCTGTAATATAACATCTCCACTCTCAAATCCACCTATATTTGCAAGTTTTCTGGCTGAGGTTATTATTTTTAATGCTAATGATTCGCCAATCTCAGCAACAGAGCTGATCTCTGAAGGAGAGGCAACTGCTACAGATTCAATTGTCGTAAATCCAGCACTTCTAAGCTTTTCAGCTATAGCTGAGCCAACATTTGGAATATCTTCTAAATCAAGTACTTTTTCACTTTCGTTTGAGTTCTCACTTTTGTCTTCAACCATTAACTAGCCAATGTTTTTCGAATTTTTAAAGCTTTCTTAGAATTTTAGAGTAAATGTTTTTAACTTAAGATGAGTAGATTGGACATGTTGAGGTATTTATACCCGATGAGAACGTTTTTAATTGTTGCTGGAGATGTAAAGAA
The DNA here is from genome assembly GCA_015523665.1 of Ferroglobus sp. Lineage (GTDB taxonomy): Archaea > Halobacteriota > Archaeoglobi > Archaeoglobales > Archaeoglobaceae > WAJX01. The sequence continues at coordinate 1,205 of WAJX01000140.1, read as the reverse complement.
GCCAAACCCAATGACTGCTGATTGGGTAACTCCGTTGAGCTTTAATCCTCAGCTTGTTGGGATTGCTATAGGAAAAAGTAGGTATACGAGAAGATTGATTGAAGAGCAAGGAGATTTTGTCATTGCAGTACCAACAATAGAACTACTGAGAGATGTATGGTTGGCTGGAAGTGTGAGTGGAGCCAGAGAAAATAAGGTTGAGAGAATGAGTCTGACTTTCATTAAATCCAAAAAAGTTAAAGCTCCATCTATCAAAGAGTGTGCTGCGAACATTGAATGCAGAGTTGTTAATTCATTTGAAACTGGAGATCATATATTTTTCGTTGGAGAGATTGTAAATGTAACTGCCAGTGATGCATTCAAGAACGACACGCCAGACATCGCAAACTATAAATTTGTGATGCATGTTGGAAGAGGGCCAAACTTCACATATCAGAGTGATGAACTTATTAAGTTATAATGTATAAATATTTTTATAAATTTGTAAAAATATCTTGAATGAATAAAAAATGATAAAAATGTATTGATGATATAAAAAATAAAATAATTAACATAATTAATCGATAATCAATAACATTTGTGATAATTATTTTTATAAAAAAATAAAAAATGATATAGAAGTTAGTTCAAAATTATATAATTGATGACTGATATAGCTAAAAATTTTTCAGCTAATTTTTAACATCGACAAGTTACAATCATAAATAAAATAAATATTAAAATAAATACAATAACAATAAATAATAATAAAAATGATAATAAATCAAAAGTGAGTAGTGTAGATTATGAACCCATTTAAAGTATTTGCTGGAATAACGATAATGATGCTTGGATTTATGCTCCTCATAATTTCTCAATTTGAGAACGTTGAGTATGGAGGAGTAATTATCATTGGACCGATACCAATAATATTCGCATCCTCACAACCAATCCTGATATTCTCAATCATCGCATTTTTTATGATGTTAATATTAATATTAACACTGAGGTGATGGAATGCTTGAAATAATCGGAATGATTTTAATCTTAATTGGAGCGATCTTATTGATTAAAGGTATGAGAGAGAAGATGGAGATTGAAACAATTGAATTTCACCAAAAAGAATATCCATTTAGTAAACCATCTAAAAAAATCGAAGGAGGAGGAGTAGTTCTCATCGGTCCAATACCAATAGTCTTTGGAAATTCTAAATATGCTGTTTTTGC
>WAJX01000139.1 GCA_015523665.1 Ferroglobus sp. | reverse complement strand
GATTTAACACTTTAGATATTTTAAAGTTAAATCTAATAACAAACATGATTTATTATGAGTGTTGAAGAAGAGCTAATAAATTTTCTAAACAAAATTGTAGAGAGAGTAAAGAAAGGAGAATTGAAACTCTTAGACTTAAAAATGATAAACGATTTGGCAGTTGAACATGGACTAGATGTTGGAAATGTTAGTAAGATTGCAAATGAATTAAATAAGCTTATAGAAGACAAATATCGGGAAGTGTATGGGGATTCTTTGTTTTAAGAAAGTTTAAAGAAAAGTTAAGAAAACAAAAAACTAGAAAACTTTATTATACTCTCTCAAAACTTAAAAGATATGGCAAAAACTCTTGAAAGAAAGCCGGCTAAACTTCTTGCCTTTATTCTCGCTCTAATCATGATAGGTTCTGTTGCAGTTGTAGCTTTTAGAGGGTCAACCTACATCCCAAAGAGAGAAATTAAATACGAGTTTAAAGATGTATTAGATGTTATAAGCAAACTTCCAGATAAACCTGATGTAATCTATTATTTAGACTTCTCAAAAAAATATGAGATTGCCAGTTCGATAGCAAAGGCGTATGCTCAAAACCTCTTTAAGAATAGGGTGTTTAATTATGTAAAGTTAGTTGGTTTTAACTCAACTATAGTAGCTTTCTATTACAATACTGGATCATTCCTATACCTCTTCGATACAGATAAGAGGATATTTGCAAGCTATGATGAGAAAAAAGAAATTGATGGGTTTGATGTTAAAATTAAAGGGTTCTATGGTGTTGTAGATGAAATCAATCCAGCAGTTATTGGAACTACAGATAAAGTTTACGAGCTGATAAAAAACATTAAAAGTGATAATGAGAGCAAAATCATTACAAGAATACCAAAAAGAGATTATTTCTTTATAAGAATATTTCAAGGAGATGTGCTAAATTCAATTATAAAGCTAAATCAAACTAATGAAAGCATCACAGATTTCTACTTCGAAGGATATTCGATGAACGGGAGTAAATATGAAAAGGTAGTCGCAATGAATTTCACAAAAAATGTGTTTTTTGTTGAAAGCAATAAAACTGAGGAGTATTATGTCAAAAACTATGGAGGTTTTAGCATTGCAATAATGGTAGATTCAAACTTTACAAAACTCTTAACATCCACTCCAGAGATGAGAAGTATTATAATAAAGGGACTATGATTGAGGGAGATACAACTCTCTTAGTTAAAGGTAAAGCGAAAGTTAAAGCTGAAAATGCCGAGCTTTTTGGTTGTAGAATAGATGGCAATGAAATAACAATTCCAGAGGGAAAAGTTTATCCGATTTACATACCATCAGATTGTAAAGTTGAAGTTGAAGGAGATTACATAGCTGTAAAGGGAAATACAATTCCAAAAACTTGGGAAAAATTGGTTGAAGAGGGATATAGAAGAATTTTTCTTTTCGGAGAATCTGATTCTGGGAAGAGTAGTCTCGCTGTATATCTTGTTAATAAATGTAAGTTAGATGTTATAGATGCCGATATAGGACAAGCAGACTTGGCACATCCAGGTGCTATGGCTTTAGGAAGAGCTGAAGGAGAAATCTATTCCCTTGAACAACTAAAACTTGAAGATGCTGTATTTGTTGGTGTTATATCTCCATCGGGAAGTGAGGCCAGATGTTTAAAGGCTTTTGCAAAGTTAGTTAAAAAAGTCAGAGATTGCGTTGTTGATACAACTGGCTGGGTTAGAGGAAGGAGAGCTGTTGATTACAAGTTAGCAAAACTTGAAATTTTTAATGCTGACGTAGTTGCATGTTTTGGAGAGATACCATACTACATCAAAGATTTTAACGTTTTCAGAGTTGAGAGCTTTGTTGTAAAGAAAAGAGATAGAGAGATAAGGGCTGTTATAAGGAGAAAGAAGTATGAAGAATGGTTTAAAGATGCTGAACTTATGAAGATATCCTTGAAAGATGTAATTATAAAAGGGACATCACTTTTTTGTGGAGAGGAATTTAAAGATGAAACTCTCGAATCATTCGGAGATGTTACATATGCTGAAAAAGGTTATGGATTTCTGAATATCTATTCTGAAAGTTTTGATATTGGACATGAAGCTATCAAAGCTCTAAGAGAAATTTATAATGTTGAAGAGGTAAACATTATTAAACCATCTGAGTTAGAAAATCTCTTGTTGGGACTTTATAAAGATAGGTATCTATCTCCAGCTCTATTGAAAAAAGTAGATTTTGATGAAAAGAAGATTGAAGTTCTAACTTCAGCAAAAGTTAAGCCTTCAGTAATTGAGTTTGGAAAGTTCAAGCTTGATGAGAATATGAGGGAGGTGTTCGTTAAGATATGATGTTAAAAACATCAAAGAGAGTTGAAATATTGGATATAACAAACCAAGTTGAAAAAGAAGTTGAAAAAGCGAATTCAAAAGATGGAATTGCTTTAGTGTACTCTCCACATACAACCACAGCCATAGTAATCAATGAAGCTGAAAGGGGGTTGTTAGAAGATTTGATAAACTCTATCTCAAACTTAATTCCAGAGAAATCTAACTATATCCACAACAGAATAGATGATAATGCTGACGCACATATAAGGGCTTCTCTCTTAGGAAATGCAGTGGTAGTACCTTTCGAGAATAGAAGATTGCTATTGGGAACGTGGCAGAGAATTCTATTTATCGAATTCGATGGCCCAAGAAATAGAAGGGTTATAGTGAAAATCCTATAAATATTCATAGAAATATAAAATTATATAAAATTAATTTTTAAATTCTAAAAATTCTAAAATAAAACTAAAATAAGGTGTAGATAAAATGAAAACTCAGGATTATTACTACTGGAAAGCTAAAAAAGAGGGATATAGAAGTAGAGCCGCTTATAAACTTCTCCAGATAAACAAGAAATTTGGCATTATAAAAAAGGATTACCACATCTTAGATCTCGGTTCAGCTCCAGGCGGATGGAGTCAAGTAGCTGTAGAACTTGGCGCAAAAGTGGTTGCAGTTGATCTTAATCCGATGAAAGAGATAAATGGAGTTATATTCATCAGAGGAGATATAACCAGTGAAAGTATAAGAGAGAAGATAAGGGAAATTAAAGATAAATTTGATGCCGTAATAAGCGATGCGTCTCCAAAAATTACTGGTAATTGGGATCTGGATCAATTCCTGTCCATAGAGCTTGCGAGACATGCATTCAATATAGCTAAGGAGTTTCTTAAGCCTGGAGGGAATTTTGTTGTAAAAATGTTTCAGGGTTCAGAGTTTGAAAAAGCGTACAGAGAATTCAGAAGATACTTTAAATTTAAAAAACTCCATTCTCCGCCAGCTTCGAGAAAAAGGAGTGCTGAAATATACTTTATAGGGAAGGGGTTCAACCCGAAGCCAAAAAATTAATTACTTTTAATTTAAAAGTTCTGATTGACTAAATCTTCGATTTGATTTCCATCTTTTGTTAAACCTTGTAATATATAAATAACTATCATTATATTATATTGTTAAATTAAAAATTTAATCTGATAATCTAAGTTTACTAAAATTAAATAATTCTCTTCTTACCAAATCCAGGTTTTAGGGAATAAATCTTTTCAACATCCACAACAATAACTGATCTTGGCTCTCTCCTACCTTTACTTCTCTTTAAAACGTATTCTTTCATTTTCTCAAAATACTCCCCACTTTCATAGATTTCTGCTTTTCCCTTT
>WAJX01000138.1 GCA_015523665.1 Ferroglobus sp. | reverse complement strand
GGAATAGGTAGAAAAAGAGCCAGAAAACTTTATAATGCTGGTATAAGAACTGTTAAAGATTTGATTGAGAGTGTAAGTGTTGCGAAAAGTATTGTTGGAGCCAGAATTATTGAGAGAGCATTAGAAGAATGAACCTCATAATCCTTGGGCCTGCTGGAAGTGGGAAGAGTACACTTACAAAGAATTTCTTAGACTACCTTATCAACAATGGATATGATGCAAAAGCAGTTAATTTAGATCCAGCATCAAAACCCAATTATAGAGTGGAGAGAGATATAAGGGATTACGTTAAAAGTGAGGAGATTATGGAAAGATTTAATTTAGGAATAAACGGAGCTCTTTTAAAATCAGCTGAAATTGCAATGGATTACATCGAAGAACTTATAGTTGAGGGAGAGTATGTGTTATATGATACCCCCGGACAGATGGAGTTATTTCTATATACAGATTTTGGAACAAACTTCATCTCTCAACTGGATAACTTTAAAGCATGCATCTTTATAGTGGATGCGAAAACTGCACTAAAAGCTGAAAATTATATCTCTGCTATTGCTCAAAGCGTTGTTATATCCCTAAGGCTATCAATACCAACCTTAACTGTATTTAACAAAATTGATATTGCGAGAATTAGAAAGATTGAGGAAGTAAAAAAAGAGATTGAAAGTGGAGGGGTTTTGAATGAGTTAATGGAATCTCTGTTTAAATTCATTGAATATTCGAGTATATTTTATAGGATAATCGGTATTTCGGCTAAAAAATGTATGGGTTTTGATGATTTGTTTGGGGCTATTCACGAACTCTTTTGCTCTTGTGGGGATTTAAGTTAAGCTTGTTGAATTTGTTGAAAATATCAACTAAAATTTGTAAATTAATAATATTTTATTATAATATATTATAATAATTTATCATTAGATTAATGTTATAATGTTATTAAGTTATAATTATAATAATATTGTATTATTAAGATTAGTTTTAATTCTCAAAAGATTGTTTTGGTTGATTTGCAAACCATATAACTCTTTGCGGAAACGGTATTTCGATACCATTCTCTTCAAGAGCCTTTTTTATCTTCCATAGTAAGTCCATCTTAACTGAATACCATTCGGTTGATGGTGCCCATACTTTAACAACTATGTCAACACTACTCTCTCCGAGGTTTTCAACAAAAACTGTGGGCTGAGGGTGTTTTAAAGCAAATGGATGCTCTTCGATTATATTTTTTATAATTTCTATAGCTTTTTCAGCATCATCACTATATCTTATTCCTATAGTATATTCGAATCTTCTAGCTGGGTTGGCGACGTAATTTATAATATTAGAGGTAAATACTTTCTCATTAGGAATTCTGACATAAAGCCCATCATAAGTTCTAACGATAGTAGACATTATGCTTATATCCTCCACAAATCCAGAGACATCTCCTATACTAATCTGATCACCTATTTTTATTGGCCTTTCGGAGAGTAGGAATATACCAGAAACAAGATTTGCTACAATGTTTTGACTCGCAAAACCTAATACAAGTCCAGCGAATCCTCCAGCAACAAGTAACCCTGTGAGATTTAAACCAATTATGGGTAATACTGCTATCAATGCAACAAGAATGATTGAATAATATACGATCTTATTAAGAAGTTCAAGTTGATCTCTACTGAGTTTATCGCTAAGCATTTTTTTGATATTCATTGTGGCAATTCTGGCTATTATTACTGCTATGAAAAGAATTGTAATAACTAAGAGGAGATCACTAATTGTTACATCTCCATAAACGATGTAATCTAAAATCATAATCCCCACTCCATAAGAAATTTTTCTGATATTGGAAGCTTTCTAGCTGTGTAGAGTTCTATTGATCTTCTCATCCCATTTTTTAAAGGTTTTTTAACAAATCCTGTTTCAGCAACATTCGGATTTATTATTTTCATAAAAGCTCTCATCGAAACAACGTCTTCTGAATAATATATTTTCATGCTAAAAGCATCAAAAATAACTCTTTTAACTTCTGCCCATTCATCTCCATTGTTCGTTATTGTAAGTTCGAGGATACCTTCTTTTAAAGGATCAAATCCTTCATAACCTTCAACAACCTTACTTTCCCAATATTTACATATAACTCCATCTTTTGGATCTCCATAAAGTGCGTATTTTGGTTTTGTTAGTGAAAAGATATCTAAAACTTCAACTGACTTTTTAGCTAAAGTAAAAACGCCAATTTCAATTGGAAATGTAAGATTAATATTTATTGAAGAATCTGGAGCTACAACAATTGGCTTTTCAAGTTCTATCAATAGATAATTTGTCACTCTTTTTGGAATGTTTACAGGTTCAACAGGACAAATTACTATTTTTGGATATCCAGAGATACCTCCGGAGATAATCTTCTCAACATTCTCCGGGCTATTTCTCCTATACAATATAAAATTCCCATTTTTTATTGTTTCGATTAAAACTTCATCTTTCTCTATCTTAAAGGGGATTTCATGGTATCCGAACACACAATCTATTTTTCAGCGATGCTTAAAACCTTTTCGTACTCCTTTTTCAGCCTTTTTTTGCTATATCCTATTTCTAAAACATCCCAAGGTAACTCTGAGTCAATTTCAAAACTATCGAGATATTTTTGGAGATCGAATTCAAATATTTCTCTAAACTTTCCTTTTCCAAGTAATAGCTTTGAAACGTCCTCTCCTCCTCTTGCCAATACAGTCTGAATTGCGAATCTCTCAACAGACTCAATTTTAGCTTCACAAATCTTATACAGATTTGATTTCAAAAACTTCACTTTCTCTTTTAACTCTTTAATGTTCTCGTTTACACTCTTTTCAGCATTACCACCATATGGGAGCCATTGTAGAGGTGTATGAGGCTTTGGAACAAGAGGATTTATAGATACCGAAACCCTCACACCCAATCTCCTAATATCTTTAACCATCTCAACGATACTCATCAAATCCTCATAATTCTCTCCAGGAAAGCCAATCATGAAATACAATTTCAAAGATAAACCGTATTCTTTTGACATTTCAGCAACGCTCATGATATCTTCTTTATTTATTCCCTTACCAATCATCTCCATAAGCTTTTCACTACCAACTTCTGGTGCTACTGTTATCCTTCTCAATCCACTTTCAGCGAAAATTTTGATTAATTCCTCATTTAATCTGTCAGCTCTTAAAGATGATGGAGATATTAAATATCCCATTTCATAGAGTGAAAAAACGATTTTCTCAAATTCTGGATGATCTGATGGAGATGGAGATATGAGTGCCACTTTATCAACCAATTCAGCATTTCTTTCAGCTATTTCAAGTAAAAGTTTGTAGGATCTCCATCTAACTGGGGAGTATATTTGTCTGACTAAACAAAATTTACATCCTCTATAACAACCTCTTCCAATTTCAAGTAATAATGCTCTTCCGTAAACACCCTCCGATATTATTTGTTTTTCAAGATGGAAATCAAGCTCTATTGGATAAACCCTATTGACTTTTTCACCTTTAAAAATTCCCTCATTCTGTTCACCTTTAATTATGTTTTCTATAATCCCATCAGCTTCTCCTACAAAGAGTATGTCAAAGAATTTTTTAAGTGGAAGTGGGTTCTCCATAACACATGGACCACCGGCAACCTTCAGTCCTTTGAAATTGCTCTCTCTCAAAATCTTTATAACGTTAAAATAGTCTTCCTCGTATTGAATAGAAAATAACGCTATGTCAAAATTTCTAAGATGTGATGAACTTTCAACACTTCTCAATCCATTGTTGACATCTAGATAAAATCTCTCACAGATAAAATCGTTGAGAGAATTTATCTCAGCATAAATTTGCTGAATTCCAAGATTTGAGATTCCAGCAATGTATTTATTTGGATATATCAAAGCAACTCTTTTAAGTCCTTTTTTCCATCTCTTTGTTAATGGATTGAACTCTTCCATTTCAATTAATCTAAAGTTTTGCTTCCTCGTTGCATAGCAATCTTTCCAGTTCTAACTATTTCCTTTATTCCATATTGCCTCATTAGGTTTATAAAAGCATTTATCTTATCTTCATCGCCTGTTATCTCTATTATCAGTGAATCCCTTGCCACATCCACAACTCTCGCCCTGAATATATTAGCAATCTCCACAATCTCCCCTCTCGTCTGAGGAGTTGTTGAGACTTTAATAAGGGAAAGCTCCCTTTCAACACTGTTGGAACTAACATCACTTACCTTTATAACCTCTATTAATTTATTAAGCTGTTTTGTAACCTGTTCAATTACGTTATCATCTCCATCAACAACAATTGTCATCCTTGAAACGTCATCTCTTTCAGTAACTCCAACAGCAAGGCTATCGATGTTAAAACCCCTCCTCCTAAAAAGAGATGCCACTCTAGCCAAAACACCTGGCTTGTTTTCAACAAGAACGGAAAGAGTATGCTTCATATTCTCAACCCCCTAAGTTTCTTCATCTATAATTTCATTTAATGCTGCTCCAGCAGGAACCATTGGATAAACTTTTTCAAGTCTTTCTATTCTGAAATCCACAACTACTGGTGCATCTGTTTTGAAAGCTTCTTTTAAAGCATCTTCAACCTCACTTGCTCTTTCAACTGTTATCCCGACAGCTCCAAAACCCTCAGCTATCTTTTCAAAGCTCATTTCTCTACATCTCAAGCATGTAGCAGAGTATTTCTCATCATAAAACAGCTCTTGCCATTGTCTCACCATTCCAAGGAACATGTTATTTAAAATGAAGATTTTTACATCTATCTCAAATTCAACACACGTAGCAAGTTCTTGAATGTTCATCAAAAAACTACCATCTCCAGCTATGTCAATTACCTGTTTCTCTGGAAAAGCTACTTTAACACCCATTGCAGCTGGAAAGCCAAAACCCATTGTTCCTAAACCACCACTGGTTATAAATTGTTTTGGATATTTAACTTTAAAATATTGAGCAGCCCACATCTGATTCTGTCCAACTTCAGTTGTTATTATAGCATCTGGCATCATCTCATAAGTTTTCTCTATCACAAATTGTGGTCTTAGGATATCGTCTCTCTTATATTTAAGAGGATATCTCTTTTTCCACTTTTCAATTTTATCTTCCCATTCCTTCCTCTTCTTATACTTTATCAGCTTCACCATCTCTTTTAAAATAAGCTTGGCATCACCAACTATCGGAACATCAGCTTTCACATTCTTTCCTATTTCAGCTGGATCGATATCTATGTGTATGATCTTTGCATAAGGTGCAAAACTGGAAAGTTTTCCAGTTGTTCTGTCAGCAAATCTAACTCCAACAGCTATTATTAAATCTGACTCTTGTAGAGCATAGTTTGCATATCTAGCTCCATGCATACCAACAAATCCCAAGCATAGGGGATGATCCTCCGGAATAGCCCCTTTCCCCATCAGACTCGTTACAACGTAAGCTGGTATGCTCTCAGCCAACTTCATCAATTCAAAACTAGCATTTGACCATCTAACTCCTCCTCCAGCTAATATTATTGGCCTCTCAGCATTCATTATCAATTCAACTGCCCTTTTGATCTGTTTTG
>WAJX01000137.1 GCA_015523665.1 Ferroglobus sp. | reverse complement strand
AAGAAGAACAGTCTAATTTATTTTCAATCCGCAAACCAAAGCGTTAAAGACTTAGCATATATACTGGCTGAAGAAGTGAATTGGAGTGAATTAAAAGCAATTTATGGTTTTAATAGCGAAACAACTCTTGCAAAAATGTTTTCCACTTCAATTCAATCCGCAGACATTCTAGCTCCTCAACTTTCACAGTTTAAAGGGCCAAAGCCGACAGTAGTTCCAGTAGGAGCTGACCAAGACCCCCATATAAGGTTGACAAGAGATCTATCATATAGAGTTAATGTATTCTCTTTAGAAAGAGTTGATGAAGTTGTCAGAATCAGAAGCAGAAAAGGGAGAGATTACTTAGATAAAATTGAAGAGATGTTAGAATTCAAATACAAAAGATATGATGAGCATATAGATGTGTATGAAGACTTTGAAAAAGTTGAAAAGTTGGTGAGAGATGTTGAGTTATCTATTGGAGGATACGCTTTCATACCTCCTTCCTCAACTTATCATAAGTTCATTACAGGATTAACCGGAGGAAAGATGAGTTCAAGTAAACCGGAAAGTTTCATTTCATTACTTGATGATCCAAAAGAAGCTAGAAAAAAGGTTATGAGAGCTTTAACTGGTGGACGAGCCACTGCTGAAGAGCAAAAAAGATATGGCGGGATTCCAGAAAGATGTGCAGTATTCGAACTATATATGATCCATTTGATTAAAAATGATGATGAGCTTGATGAAATTGAAGAGAGATGCAGAAGTGGAAAAATTCTGTGTGGTGAATGTAAAAGAATGGCAGGAGATATGATAGAGAATTTTCTAAAAGAGTTGCAAGAGAAGATGGACAGTGTAGATTTGAACTCTTATGAAATTTTAATGTAATCTATCTATAAATTAAATTATATTATATATCTAAATATATAATGATTAATTAATCATACAAACCATCTAACCTCTAAACATCTAATCTCACCTCTCTCATAAATTTTTACATTTGCATAGATCAATATATGCCCTAACCAGAAAAGATAAAATTGTCTAAAAACTAACTATTTTTGTGAAGTTCATCCATATGGCAGATATTCATTTAGGATATAGACAATACGGCAGTGAAGAGAGGGCTTTGGATTTTGCCCAAGCATTTAAAAAAGCTTTTGAATTAGCTGAGAAAGAGAGAGTTGACTTTGTAATAATTTCCGGAGACTTGTTTCATAAAAGAAGTGAAATGGATCCAATAACACTCGCCCAAGCAACATTCGTCCTTGAAAAGGCTAAATTTCCAGTTATAGTTGTTGAAGGCAATCACGATTCCTCATACTTTAAAGAAAGATATACATGGATAGATTATCTATCACAGAAAGGTTATCTAATAAATCTCAAACCCAGATTTGATAGTGGGACAATTATAATAGATGAATGGGATGGAGACAGTGGAGCATATATAGATTTAAAAGATGTGAGAATTTATGGAATGAAGTATTATGGAGCTTTAACTGAAAGGGTTTTAGATGAATATCTACCAAAGATAAAAAGAGACGGCTTTACAATTTTTACTTCTCATTTTGGTATTGAAGGTTATCTCAACATATACGGCTGTATAAATTCCGCCAAACTTCATAAATATAGAAATAAGATCGATTACGTTGCTTTAGGACATATACATAAAAAATATGTTGAAGACTTCATATTTAATCCAGGTAGCTTGGAGAGTTGCGACCAAAACGAGTTCAATTTCGAAAAAGGTGTTTTTATTGTAGAGTGTGATGAAGAGCTATCGTATTCTCATGTAACCGACTTCTACACCCCTAGAAAGTTTTTATTTATAAAGTATAATTTCAGTTCACCAAATTACAACGATTTCAGAAATTTTTTGGAGAAGAATAGAGGAGAGGGAAAAGAAGTCGTTCATTTAAAGATCTCTTCAAAGCTGAAAAGGTTTCAATTAGATGATGAAAAAATTGAGAGAATTGTAAAAGAGGTTTTAGATCCTTTGGTTGTTAGAATCGAATGGGAATTTGAAGATGGAATCTTTGAGGCTAAAGGAGTTGATCTCTCAACAAATATTGAAAAGAGGGTTCTCTCACAAATTTTAAGGAATTTTGAATATGGAGAGATAGTTGAAGATGTTTTAAAGTTAAGAGATTTTATTCTTAAAGGAGATTTCGATGCTGTCGATAACATAATCTCTGAGATTATATCAGAAATTACAAAAAAAGATAAGGAGGAGAGGAGGAAAGAGGTGAGTAGAGAAGAAGAGAAGATTGTGAAAGAAATAGAAGAGAGGAAAGAATTGGAAAAAGAGAAGAAAATGAGAGGAATAGGAGAAGAGGAGAAGAGATGGGAAAAAGAGAAGATAGAAGATGAAGTAAAGGATATAGAGGAGGAATGGGATTGGAGGAGAGCTTATGATCAAAGAAGTTTACTTAGAAAACGTAAAAAGTTATAAAAGACAAAAAATAAGCTTTACTCCAGGCTTAAATGCTATTATAGGTGAGAATGGAGCTGGAAAAACAACGATACTTGAAGCTATAGGATTTGCTCTTTTCAACCACCTCCCATATAAGATTTCAGATTTCATAAGAAAAGGAGAAAAAAGAGGAGAGATAAGGGTTAAGGTAGTTAGTCCATTAGATGAAAGAGAGTACGTCATCGTTAGAAAAGTTGAGAATGGTAGAACGACAGAGTATTATGTTGAGGATTTAGAGTTTGGGAGAGTTGCAGAAGGGGTTAAGGATGTTAAAGAATGGGTAAAAAAGCATTTCAGACTATCAATAGATTCGGAATCCATATTTGAAAATGCTCTCGGAGTTTCTCAAGGGAATATAACTGCTCATTTTTTATCCCCACCACATGTGAGAGAAAGCATATTCTCACCAATTTTAGGGATAGAAAATTACAGAAAGGCATACGAAAAGAGTAGGGAATACGAAGGCTCTATCGAAGATAAGATCATAGAAATTGAAAAAGAGGAGATAAGACTTAAAGAGAGGTTGAAAGAGAAAAAAGAAGTAGAAAAAAGATTAGAAATGTTAAAAAATGATATGAAGGATATGAAAAACAGAATAGAGTTTTTAAAAGGTAAAATGAGGCCAATGGAGGAGAAAAAAAGTGAGCTTGAAGCTATAAAAGTTGAGATTGATGAAAAAAAGAGAGAAATTGAAATTCTCAATTTAAATCTCCAAAATTTGAATGGAGATGTTGAAAGACTGGAACGTGAATTAAAAAGGATAAAATCCATTGAGGACGAGATTGAAAAGTTAAAAGATGGATATCAACAATACATAAGAGCTGAAAAAGATCTATCTTCAATAATCTCAGAGCTTGAGAGGATAGAAGAGGAAAAGAGAATCTTAGATGAAGAAGAAAAGAAGATTGGAAAGATTGAAACTATTTTGAAAGAAGTGGAGAAGAGAATAGATGAGATTGAAGAGGAGTTAAAAAATCTTGAAGGAATTGAAGAGAGAGCCAAGATAGAGGAAGAACTCTTAAATAAGATGAGAGCGATTGAAGCTGAAGAAAAAAAGTTAAACGAATTAAAAAAATCTTTAGCTTTGCTGAGAGATGATTTGAAGAGCAAAAAAGATTTGTTAGAGAGTTTAAAAGCTAAAGAAGAGGAACTTTTTAAAATAAAATCTAAATTGGAGAGATATGAAGGGATTCCAGAAAAAAAAGAGAAGATCATAAAAACAATAGGAAAACTTTCTACAGAGATAAAAAACAAAAAAAAGCTTTATGAAGAGCTTAAAATTGAGAAATGCCCTATACTCAATGAAAGTTGTGATAGAATTGTAGATGTAAAAGACGATGTAAGAAGAGAGATTGAGGAATTGTTATCAAAGCTAAAAAAAGCTGAAAATTTATTAAAAAAGATTGAGAATGCTGAAAAAGTAAGAAAAGATCTTGAAAACAGATATAACAAAATTAAAGGTGAAATATCTATAAAAGACGATCTAAATGATGAGATTAGAAAGATCGAAAAAAAGATTGCAGAAATTGAAAGTGAGATCGAGAACTCTGAGGAGATTTTGAATGAAAAAAATGATGTTGTTAAGAGGCTTAAAGAGGTTGAAGGGAGTATTCAAAAACTCGAACTTTTCAGAGATCTTTTAAAAAGAAGGGAAAGTGAAGTGAAAAAAAGAGAGAATTTGATGAATCTTCTAAAAGAATTAAAATCAAAAATTTTAGAGAAAGAGTGGATTGTAAAGAAATATGAGGAGCTTAAATCCAAAGAAAGAGAGTTGAGAAGGGTTATCGATAGTAGGAAGAGAGAATATGAAAGATACATCTCAGCGATAAATGATATTAAGAATAAAGAAAGTGTAGAAAAAGAGATCAAAAGAAAAAGAGAGGAAAGAGAAGAAGTTAAATCCAAAATCCATTCTCTTTCAAAAGAGATGGAAGTTTTACAAGAGAAGTTTAATGAAGATGAATATAGGAGAATCTCTGAGGAATTTGAGAAAACTAAGAATGAAATGATTAAACTACAAGGATCACTCGAACAGATTGAAAAGAGATTTAAAGATGAAGAAGAACGATTAAAGGAGTTTGAAGGTATTGAAATAGAGCTGAGAAATTTGATCACTAAAAAAGAAGAATACAAAAGAAAATACAAATTCATAAAAGATTTGAGGGAGATTTTTAAGATAGCAATTCCAGAGATAACAAAAGCCTATACAAATGCTGTTTCGGTAGAGTCAAACAGAATATTTTGCGAGATAATGGATGATTTCTCTTGGCAGATAACATGGACCGAGGATTTCGGAATAAAGGCGAAATATCTCGGGAGGGATATTGAGTTCTCACAGCTTAGTGGAGGAGAACAAACAGTTGCATCTCTTTCAATTAGATTGGCACTTCTTAAACTTTTATCATCAGCTGGAATAGTCTTTTTTGATGAACCAACTCAAAATATGGATGAAGATAGGAGAAGGAATTTTGCAAAACAGATAACAAAAATAAAAGGGTTTAGACAGATTTTTGTTATAAGTCATGATGATACTTTTGAAGAAATGGTTGAGAATGCGATAAAGGTTAGAAAGGAGAATGGAGTATCTGTAATATGAGATTCGAAGGAAAGTTAATCGAAAACTTATATGATCTCAAGAAATTTGTTGAAAAGACGTTTGCTGAGACAACAGATGTGAAGGTAGATTTCACCAGAATTAAAGTGGAGAATCCATTAAAAATTTTAGATGGTGTGAAAGTCATTGGTGTAGATGGTAGCCATATATCTTTTAGAGAGTTGGGTGTCCCTTTTGGTGGCATACAATCTGCAAGACTTTGGGTGTGGCATGGTAAAGGG
>WAJX01000136.1 GCA_015523665.1 Ferroglobus sp. | reverse complement strand
TTATTAATCTTAAATTATGGATATAAGAGGTGTATCTTCTACTTTCAGTGTAATTTTATTGGTAACAATCACAATAATACTTGCGTCTTCATTTACTCTAATAAGCTTCGATTTGGAGAAACCAAAGTTTATCGAAGTAAAGGGTGAGAAGGTTAAGAGCGTCGGCGAGGAACATACTTATTCAGGAGCTTATTCTTCACAAATTGTTAGGATACACCACATTAGTGGGAATGTAATAGACGTTCAAAAACTTAAAATTGCTGTGGAAGTTATAAGGGATGGTGAGGTTGTAAAAAGAGAAACCATCTGGGGTTTTCCGTGTAAACCGTATGAGATAGAATATAGTGGAGACGATATAATCTCAAGAGGAATTCAAGATAAGAGATATTTTGGAGAATTAGCGAAGGATAGATTTTGGGAAGCTGGAGAATTTATCGGATTTAGAATAAAAAGAACAGGAATTGAACTCAAAAAGGGAGATATCGTAAAAGTTATGATCATATATGGTAAATTCACGCTCACAAACCTCAAGTTGGATGTTCTCTGATAATTTGTTATTTTTAAATTGTAGGAAAATATAGTAATATAAATAAAAAAATAAAAATAATATAATAAATTAAAAACAGCATAATCAAATTTAAAACCTCTAGATTATTCTTTCAAATTTGTCATTGTCTAATGGTTTAGTTGCGTCTATGCCCATTTTAGCGGTTATATTGTCCAAAGCTGAAGGATCAAGACTACTACCTCTAGCACCTTTTATGATTATAAGATCCTTATCTGCTTGAAATCTAGTTGCTATTGCATACTCAATATCCTCAATATTATAAATGTCGATGTCTTCATCAACAACAACAACGTGCTTTAAACTTGGATGAGATGCAAATGCCGATATTATCGCATTTTTCCCATCTCCTTCCGTAATCTTTCTAATTTGAATTATTGCATGTAACCAGTGCCTCCCTCCAGGAGTCATGACAACGTTTTTAACATCACAAACTTTTGACACTCCCTTATAAATTTCAGGCTCACATGGAACTCCCATGAGGAGTTGATGCTCATAACCAGCAGGAGTTATGGAGTAATATATGAAATCTTCTTTGACAAATACTTTATCCACCTCCACAACAGGAGCTTTCCTAACTTTGTCATAAGTACCAGTTATATCTACAAAAGGCCCCTCATCAACCATCTCACCAGTTATCCTTCCTCTTATGATAATCTCAGATTCTGGACAATATATCCCATCTATCTCACTTAATTCAAGTTTTTTCATGAGTTTTCCAGCAAATCCAAACTCTTTTCCCTCTGGAACTCTTGTTGATGCAGAAAACATGAAGAGAGGGTGAGTTCCTATTGCTATTGCTATCTCCAAGTCTTCTCCTTTATCGATAGAGTTTTTCCAGAGCATATAAGTATGTCTTGGAGGGACTAATCTTATTGCAAGTTTTTTTGGATTTATTACAAGCATTCTATGAATACTGGCGTTGTAGGAGTTGAGATCTTCAAAATCTAAAGCAGATATCACAACTCCAGCAGTTATATACCTTCCAGCATCTTTTGGATAGTATTTTGGGATTGGCAAAGAGCTTACATCTCTGATGGAATCGTATTCATATATGTCCTTAGACTTGAGCACTTCTCCATCAAATCCGAGCTTAGCTAGGAATGGAGCCAATTCTTCAACTCTGATATTTAGATACTTGCATAAAAGCTCTCTTGTAGCGATAAAATTTGTTGCTACTCTCTTAGACTCAATATTTAGCAAAATTGGTTTTTTATCCAGTTTTTTACTTTTGATAAAGTTTACGATTTGATCATACTTTAAATTTTCATCAAAGATCTCGTAGTCAATTATATTCATCGCCTCTCTCAGGTTCATTTTCTCCCCAAAAATCATTTAGAAAAAACATTATATAATTTTTTACGCTATTCTCCTTCATGAATTCAAGAATTCCTGGTTTTTACAAGATGAGCATTGAAGAAAGACTTGAAAGAGTAGCGAAATTTGCACAATTATCTGAGGATGAAAAAGAGGCTATATTGGGGAAAGGTTTACCGATTGAGATAGCAGATAGGATGATTGAGAACGTAATAGGCACTTTTGAATTACCATTTGGAATTGCAACAAATTTTTTGATCGATGGTAAGGATTATCTCATTCCAATGGTTATTGAAGAGCCTAGTGTTGTTGCTGCAGCAAGCAATGCAGCTAAGATGGCAAGAGTTAAGGGTGGTTTCTATACCGACTATTCGGGAAATGTAATGATCGGACAAGTTCAAGTTGCAAAGTTGAAAAATCCTCATTCAGCGAGAATTGAGATTTTGAAACATAAAGATGAAATTATAGAAAAGGCAAATGAGCAAGATCCAATTCTTGTTAAATTAGGAGGGGGGTGTAAAGATGTTGAGGTGAGGGTGATAAGAACCATTAGAGGGGAGCATCTTATAGTTCACCTCATAGTGGATGTTAAAGATGCTATGGGAGCGAATGCAATCAATACAATGGCTGAAGCTGTAGCTCCTTTGATTGAGAGGATAACTGGTGGAAAGGTTTACTTAAGAATTGTATCCAATTTGGCGATTTACAGACTTGCAAGAGCTAAAGCAGTCTTTGCTAAAGAGGCTATAGGAGGAGAGGAAGTTGTTGATGGAATAATGGAAGCTTACGCTTTTGCTGAGGCTGATCCATTTAGGTGTGCGACACATAATAAGGGAATAATGAATGGTGTCTCTGCTGTTGTCATAGCAACAGGGAATGATTTTAGGGCTATAGAGGCTGGGGCTCATGCATATTCAGCTATGAGAGGTTATAAACCTCTCACAACGTATGAAATAAATGAAGATGGCGATATTGTCGGTACGATAGAACTTCCGATGGCAGTTGGGATAGTAGGTGGTGCAACAAAAGTAAACCCATTAGCTAGAATAGCTTTGAAGATATTGGGAGTTAAAAGTGCAGAAGAACTTGCAAGAGTTATTGCTGCGGTAGGTTTAGCTCAGAATTTTGCTGCTTTAAGAGCTTTAGCAACTGAAGGGATACAGCGTGGGCATATGGAGTTGCATGCTAGAAATATTGCAATAACGGCTGGGGCTGTTGGTGATGAGATTGATAGAGTTGTTGAAATTCTTGTGAAGGAGAGGAGAATTAGAATAGATAGAGCTAAGGAAGTATTGGAAGAGATAAGGAAAGAAAGTAAGGGAAGTATGCAGTAGAGTTTTATTAATAATATAATATAATATATAATAATTATTTATATTTGTTAGATATTATTCTTTCTTCCTCTTTTACCAATTATGTAAAATAATATATAATAATATATAAAAAATAGAATAAAAATAGATTGAGGGTTAAAGAAAAACTTAAATTAAACTTGAAAAATACACTAAAAAGGAGGGTTAAGATGAAGCAGCAAGTTGAAGTTAGACAGCTTAG
>WAJX01000135.1 GCA_015523665.1 Ferroglobus sp. | reverse complement strand
TTATTATTAGGTTAGCTATCTCCTCAGCACTAAAGCTTTTTGAGTTTATTGCAATATCATATATCGAAAGATCGTTGATATCTATTCCATAAAATTTCATATATCTCCTCCTCTCTAATTCTTCCCTCTCCTTAGTTTCTCTCTTCACATCTTCGATATCCCTATTTTCTCTTTTTGCAATTCTTTCAAATCTCAATTCAGCATCACAATATATCCATACCTTTAATTCAGCATCCACAAACCACCCAGAGAGGCGTCCTTCTATTATGGCATCTCTTTCATTTTCAGCAAGCTTCTTCTGCAGTTCATCAACCATTCTATCTATTTCTGGATTTTTCTCAGCATATTTACTAAAATCTCCAAGACTCATATTTCTTTTTCTAGCGAGTTCTCTAAACACTTCTCCAGCAGATATAAGCTTATAACCTAACTTTTCTGCAAGAATCTTAGCAACAGTTGTAGTCCCACTTCCAGGTAGTCCTGAGATTGTAATCTTCATAATTATACTCCTACCTTTAATGCTTTCCTAATAGCCTGTCCGAATGCAAATGAGTTAAGCATATACCACCATAACCACCATGGGAGGATTAGATAGTACTTTGAAGTGTGTATCTCTCCAGCAAAGGGGATAACGATTGTAAAGTCCAGTGAGGCTGTTTTATATAACCACATAAAGATTGGAATTGTGACAACTATTATGTATATCATTGATGATAGTTGCATATTCATCATTTCACTTTGAAGTTTTTGTATCTCATCTCTCTGCTCTTCAAGTCTCTTTAATTTAGCTTTGTTATTTTTTCTTGTCGCCTCAAGATATTCTTTCTGAAAAGTTGAAACTCTTTTTTGTATATCTTTCAATCTCTCATAGTTTATAGTCATTTTTTGTATGATAGATGTGTATAACCCAGTAAAAACTGCGAGGATTATTATGACTATATGAAATGGAATTAAACTTAGCATTGGATCTAAAACTGGGGAGAGTAAATCTCCTAGATACACTCTGAAATCCTTACTTATCATAACCCCAACAAAGATGATTACAGAAATCACTGTTATCAACATCTTCAATATCCTCATGAGTTTTCATTCACTCCAATTAATATATATTAATGACGGTATATGAATCATCCCCTAATTTTAATATTTTAAAATTTACATGTAAATATATTTAACTAATTTCAATTAAATATCTAAATAATATAAACTTTATATTTTATACTAAAATATTATGCAGTTTTAAATTTAAACACTCTCACCTAAAAGTCTCCTCAACATCGGATGCATCTCACTCAATTGCTCTTTCGCCAAATCCTGATAGAATCTGTAAGCTATGCTGACAGCTAACAATAAACCTGTTCCACTTACATTTCCAATAGTCCCAAGCATGTTTGCGATCAAGGTTAATAAACCAACCGCCGCCCCCCCAAGGATTGTGACCTTCGGAATATATCTATCGAGTATTCTGGCAAGTACTTGTGGTGATCTCCTAAATCCAGGAACTTGCATTCCGCTCCTCGCTATTTGATCTGCGACGGTTCTCGTATCCATACCAGATGTCTCAACCCAAAATATTGCAAACAAGATACCTCCAGCTATCAATATACTGGCATCAATAAACAAATGAAGAAAAATCATCCAATCTGGTAGATCTGCCATATACGGGCTACTTTTCACTAAACTAGGAATCCAATCAAATGGGCTTCTTATAGGAGAGAGGAGATACATGATACCATTTATCGGTTTTGAACCGACATACTCCCCAAATATCGTTATCCCTTTTTTGTAAAGGATCATACCAAATATCTGGATGTTTGCTTGTAAAGCTCTAACAAATATCATTGGCAAAACACTGGCATATATTAACTTTATGGGAAATCTTCCCCTTGCTCCTCTCACAGTTGCATGAGCTAAAGGAATTTCAACCCTTGTCCCTTCAGCATAGACGATCAGAAGTATGATGACTATAGTCGTAATTAAAGCTAAAAGTCCACCTTGAATGAACAAGAATGCCAAGCCGTCTATTGTTAAGAGTTGCTCGACACTATAATTTTGTGCAATCCAAAACCATCTTGGGACTATTCCTGCTGGCATTTGTGAATTTGGTGGAACAATCCAATTAAATAGCCCAGTTATAATAGATTGTGATATTCCTGCAAGTATGAATAGTGAAACTCCGCTTCCTATCCCCCATTTAGAGACGACTTCATCCATATAAACTATTAGCACGCCACCAATAAAAAGCTGGACAAAAATGAGAAATGAGATAAAGAAGAGAGACACTCCCAACTGTTCAGCCACTAAGGGGTTTGGTTTTAAAAAACCGCCAAGTATTTGAGGTAATGCTTCAAAAGCAATCATTACAAATACTAAAAACCTCTGAAAATCCTGATAAGCAGCTCTATCCTCTGGTTTGGTTAAATCAAGCTTTATTATCCCAGCCCCAACTAAGAGTTGAAGTATAATAGAAGCTGTAACTATTGGTCCTATTCCCAACGCTATAATAGAACCAGACTTCCCTGCAAAGAGAGCTCTGTATTGTTCAAACAGATCTATAGAGCTTGGATCTAGTCCAAAAACAGGAATATTTGACAAAACAAAATAAAGAATTAAAACTGTAATCGTCCACATCATTTTCTCTTTGAAGGGGACATGTCCTATAGGTCTTGAAACACTTGGTATTCTCTCAAAATAAGGCTGTAAATTTCTTAAAATTTGTTCCATTAAACCTCACCACTAATAGATCCGCCCATAGCTTCTATTTTTTCAATTGCTTTTGGTGTAGCGTACTCTACCTTTATATTGAGGTTTTTTGTCACTCTTCCAGCACCGAGAAGTTTGTTATAGCCAAGATTTGTTAAATCGATGAAGTAGCTCTCCCCTTCCTTTTTAGCTAATCCTCTTTCAACCAATTTTTCAGCTATTAAATCTACATCACCAACATTTATCTCCGTTCTAGAAATAAAGAAATTATACAAATAGTCATCAAGTACTCCTTCTTCTTTAAGTTCTCTCAATCTATTCTTTAAATATCTTTCATTTTTATACTCACTACTCACAACCTTAGGTCTTGTAAAACCATGTTTCCCAATTTGATACAATCCAGCTTTGACAAGTTTTATCGTTCTCAAATACTTGTGCTTTGTAGCTCCAGCATTACCTCTTCCTCCTCTGTGTCCTGCTCCTCTTCTCTTTTTCTTAGCTCCTCCTCCACAGGTTTTTGAACCTCTAATCTTCTTTATTCTTTTCTTTGGCATTGAAGTTCACCTCATTTTATAGAGGAGTTTTGCAATTTCTTTTCCATGATAACCCAAATCCCCTCCATATCCAAAATGCCATTTAATACTCTTCAACCCCCCTCTCGGAGGGTGTAATCTAAATACTGGCTTTAAATCTGGTAAATCTTTAAGTTTAGCCTTTCCTTCAATAACAGCTTTTGCAAAATCCTCTATACTCTCATACCCTGTCTTTTCTTTTACATACTCATCCGTAAGCTTTCTATTTCCCTTGAGTCTTCCTCTATTTCTCAATAAACTTGCAAGAGTTTTCTCATCTATCTCTCCAAAAGCGACATAATCCTTAACAACCTGCAGCATGCCTCTATAAGATGGTGTATCTGGAATTACTACACAATGGTACTTTTTATGCAACCTTAATAGCTTCAAAGTCTCTTTTATCTTTCTATTTACATCCACATTACCCCTAAGTCTTATAACCGCAAACATTTTATTTCCCTTCCCCATTTTATCTTTTTATATACATCGTCTTTTTTAAAGCTTCGAATGTTGCTTTTGCAAAGTTTATTGTTGTTTTCGTTTGTCCTCTGGTGAAAGTCCAGACATCCTTTATTCCCGCTAACTCAAGCACTTTTTTTGCAACATCTCCAGCAACTAATCCCAATCCTTTAGGGCCAGGAATTAGAGTAACCCTCACACTTCCAGCAGATCCAGTAACTTTTAGAGGAACACTATGATCTCCTCCACATCCACATTCCCATGAACCACAACCTCTCTGTACTTTAAATATATTGATCTTGGCATTGTTTATTGCTTTTTGGATTGCTGGAGCGACTTGTGAAGCTTTTCCAACTCCAATACCAACATATCCATCTTCATTTCCAACAACAGCTGTAACCCTAAATTTCATTCTCCTTCCACTGTCAGTCATTCTTTGCACCATTGATATCTCTAGAACTTCATCCTTTAAATCTGGTAAAAGTATATCAACTATCTCAGCTTCTTTTAACGGTAATCCACTTGCTATAGCTTCATCAAGTGATGTTATCTCTCCTTCAGCCACAAGTTTACCGAGCCTAGTTCTGGGAGTCCAATCAACATTAATTCCCATTTGACCACCTCAACCTATTACCTCGCTAATCAATATCGATATCAATATCGATCACCCCAAAATTCTCTCTTTAATCTCATCAAAATGATTTGGAAGTTCCGATGGTTTCAATCCTCTTTTCTCATAATCTTTAAAGCTTTCTGGAGATATCCTATAATATTCTGCTATGTGCTCTCCTCTTATTCTCGATTCATCTGGAAATATCTCAGGATTATGTGGAATTTGCATTCCGGCATCTAAAGCTCCCTTTAAAACAGCAAAAACCCTTCCTCCCTTAGTTGGAGATCTGAGTCCTATGTCAAGTATAGCCTCATTAATCCCCTTTTCAACAGCTTTTTTCCCGATTAAAGCTCCCGTAAGGTAGCATGCAGGGGTGTTATTAAAATCTCCTTTCCATCCAAATTTTTCAAGCTCCTTAGAATTTGCACAAACTAAAACTCTATCTCCTGAAGGTGAGTATTCGATAATCTGGGTTATTACATATCTGTTAGTTATCCTAACAACAAGTCTAGGTTTTCTAGAGAGTAATAACTTTAACCTCTTTCTATAATTAGTCTTTCCTTCTCTTCTCCTTCTATAAGGCACTTTATACCTTGCACCACTTGCCATTTTTTCACCCCAAAATACCTTGAGATTCAAGATATGCATTCAAATGCGATACACTCCTAAACTCTCCTCCTTTAGCCTTTCTATAAAGAATTCTGTATGTCCTTGAATCAATCTTTCCCGTATCTCTCAAATACTTTAATCTTCTCCTTAAAGCTCTAATTCTCAAAATCCAAGCTCTCTTTCTTGGCATTCTCGCTGTAGCTTTTCCTTTCCTTCTACCATGTCCTCTTCTCCTACCTTTTGCTCTTTGAGCTTTTCTCTTCTTTATTCTTGCTCTGCTAATACCTTTTACAGGTTTTTTCTTTATCAAGCCACTCTCGATAAGCTCTCTGATATCCTCCTTTGTTACAGCTGTTGAAATTTCATCTAAAGCTGTAGGATCGAACCAAATCCTTCCCTCACCACATTTCAAGATTTCTGAAGCAAGTCTTCTTTGGAGTTTCAAGTTCATACTACCACCTTCGGATTTAATATATGAATTCCAAGTTCCTTGGCTTTTTCTTCAATTTGAATTCTTTTCTTCATACCAATTTTCGAAGATATCCTTATAGCTTGTCTTTCTGGATTTACAGACTCTAGATCTTTAACGTTAAATACCAAAACTTCCTCGTATCCACTGGGGTGTAAACCTCTCACAATCTTTGGTGAAGAAAATCCTGGATTTGGCAAATATCTTCCACTCCATTTACCACCATATCTTATCCTAAGCTTGTTATGTCTGCCCCTTGGCCTCCTCCAACCAATATCTCTAAGTCTTAACTTCTTTTTAGATGAAAAATGTTTAAACTCTGGTTTTTTGCTTTTTATTCTTCTTCTAAGTTTTAAGAGCCTGATTTCTTCTTTAGATAACTTTGCCTTCATGAAATCACCTCAAGGCTTCTCAACAATATATATACCATCTTGAAACACCCTTACATCAAGATTTTTAATTCTTGTAGCTTGTTCAAGGTTTGCTGAGGTTTGTCCACACTCTTCTTTATCTATACCCCTTACAATTATATCACTCCCCTTTATATCAACCTCAACTCTTCCAAATATCTTCGCCCTTCTAGGATACTTTTCCCCAAGGAAATTTTCAATTATAACTTCATCACCCTCAACTCTAACTTTCATCGGAAAATGTGAATATACTATTTTGAGCTTGTACTCAAAACCGTCTTTAACTCCTTTTAGAAGGTTGTTTATGTGTGAAGCAAAAGTACCCACCATTGCCTTCATTCTACTCTTCTTTTCATTCGTATATACTCTGATTTTTCCATTTGTCTTTTCTATATAAATTCCTCTATATTTCAAGAATTTCTCATTTTCTCCTAAAGGACCTTTGGCCTTGATGAGATATCCATTAACTGTATCCCCACTCACTTTTACTTCGACTTCTTTTGGAATCTCAACAAATCTCTCTTCTAAATTTCCACTCATACCAGACACCCAAGCTTAGATTTATGCATTATATAATCAATTTTTATTATCATAATATTATTATATTATCATTATTTATTATATCAATTCATTCTTACTATTCCTAACTCTCACTCAATAAACGTATGCGAGTAAAACACCACCTAATCCCTTTTCTATAGCCTCCTTTTGAGACATTACTCCCTCAGTTGTTGAAACTATTAGAATTCCAAAATCTCTGGCTGGTAAGTATCTCTTCTCAAATTTTTCATATTCAGTATGCTTAACTGAATATCTTGGCCTTATAGCTCCGCAATCGTTAATTCTACCAGATAGTTGAACTACAAATTTCCCACCTCTTGGGTCGTCTATGTATTCAAATCCTTCTATATATTTATAATCTGCCATAACTCTAAGCACGTTTCCTATTAACTTTGAAGCTGGTTTAATCTCACATTTCTTTTTTCCAACCAGCTCGGCATTTTTTATAGTAATCATAGCATCAGATAAGCTCAATTGAATCACCTCACCAATATTTCTTGAATCCAAGTTCTGGAGCTATTTCTCTAAAACATTGTCTGCATAAGTAAATTCCATACCTTCTCACAATACCAGAATTCCTACCACATCTCCTACATGGATTCGCTGCCCTACCAAACTTCTTTTTCCTTTCCTTGGCCATACTACTCCACCTCTACTCCTAACGATTTCAGAAATTCAATCGTATCTTCCTTCGTCACCCTATGAGGTTTACCAACTTTTCTTCTAGCTCTTTTCCTTTTAGCAACTCTATATCCTCTTCTTTTTAAAACGCAAGATACTTGAAGACCAAATATACCGATATCAGGATCATATTCAACCCCCGGAAGGTCTATATGTTCCTGAATCCCAAATGAAAATTCCCCATCTCCAATCTGTTTTGAGCTGAGCTTAAACTCCTTAACAGCAAGAGCGTTCTTTAGAAAGTTAATCGCTTTTTCTCCCCTTAAAGTTACCTTAACTCCTATAGCTTCACCCTTCCTAATTCCAAAGTTTCTTATTGTCTTTTTTGCATATGTAGCTGTTGGTCTTTGATTCACAATGCTTTCTATTAATTCCATAGCTTTTTTATGCCTCTCTCCACTCTCCCCTATCCCCATATTAATTACAACTTTATCAATTATCACTTCCCTCATAGGGTTCATGACTACACCCCTAATTGTATAACTGGTTTACTCTCTCCTTTTTTCCCTATGACAAATACGTAATCTTCGATCGTCGTATATTCCTTTCTTTCAGATTCTATACCTTCATCTACAGTCTCTATGGTAACGAGGTTTGGAGACGAGGTTCTAACAATTTTATACTCTTTAATCCTGCCTATCTCACCTGCATGAGTTCCACCGATAACCATAACTAAAGCTCCCTCTTCAAACCTGAGATGGTCGATTATGTTCTTTTCAGGAATTTTTACGAGGATACTATCTTTGGTTTTGTAATCGTTACTACCAATTAAATTCGTTCCATCGAAAAGGTTTAACTGAACTATACCACCTTTTAAAGTTGTCTTTCCAGTAATCTTATAGAGTTTCAGATCATCATCACTTATCTCAATTGGGATGTATCTCCCCTTACTATCAAATACAATTCTATAACTTGCATCTATCTTTGGAATACTGATGACATCAAACAATCCAACCGGA
The DNA here is from genome assembly GCA_015523665.1 of Ferroglobus sp. Lineage (GTDB taxonomy): Archaea > Halobacteriota > Archaeoglobi > Archaeoglobales > Archaeoglobaceae > WAJX01. The sequence continues at coordinate 4,537 of WAJX01000135.1, read as the reverse complement.
AACTTGTAGTCTTTTCTAACTATACCATCAACCAAGATTTCTCCTGAAGATATTATTCTCCTGGCTTCTCTAGCTGTATCTGCAAGTTGTAAGTAATCTCTTACAATCACAAGAAGTGGAATGGCTTCTTTGTTATGAGGTCCAGGAGATGTTTTAACTACCCATTTTTTAACTTTTTTCGGTATTTTCAGCGTTTTTGGAGATGAAAGTCTTTTCTGATGCAACATATCACCTCTCAAGTATCTTCTCCCTTATCTCATCAATTTCTCCAAGATCAGTTATCATAACATTCGATGGATGAATGGGAATTAAAACTTCAGTTCCATCAGCTTTTTTAACCGTCACACCATCAACTTTTATTATCGCTTTTTTCAAATCAACTTCAAGAACTTTTCCAACATGTCCTCTGAAGTCTCCCCGCATAATTTTAACTTTATCACCCTTCCTAACTCTTATAGCTCTTTTCCCATATTTTTCTCTTAACTCTTTCGATAATGTTGCATGAAGTAATTTATGCCTCTCATGAAGTTTTGAAGTTTTATACAACCATCTCCTATGCTTTCTGGGTTGTTTTGACTTTTCTTTTGCCATCATAAACACCTCACACTATTGTTGATGCTAAAGAACCTATTTTTGAAAAACGCTCAGCAGCTTCTCTTGCAACAGCACCTCTTATCTCTGAACCTCTGGGATTTCCTTCAGCATCTGTTATAACAGCTGCATTATCTTCAAACTTAACTCTAGTCCCATCAGGTCTTCTATACTCCTTTCTCTGCCTTATTATAACCGCATAATGTATCTGTTTTCTTATATCTGGAGTGCCTTTCTTCACACTAACAACAACAATATCTCCAACCCCAGCAGATGGATATCTCCTTCTTACCCCTTTATAACCTCTGACAGCAATTATTTCCAACTCTCTTGCTCCTGTGTTATCAGCACAAACTAATCTCGCTCCAGTTGGTAAAGCTCTTGGTATTTCAGCTCTTACCGCTTTCATTATCTATCACCTTCTCTAACCTTCTCAACAATAACAAAATTCTTGGTTTTACTCAGCGGTCTGCATTCAGCTATTGTAACAAAATCTCCTGGCTTTGCATTTATACATGGAGGATTATGAGCGTGCATTTTGCTTCTCTTCTTGAGATATCTTTCATATTTCGGAACATATTTTATAAGCTCTCTTTCAATTACGGCTGTTTTTTCATAACTTTTGATAACTCTTCCTCTGAATATCTGCCCTCTAACTGGCAAACCACCATGAAATGGACAATTTTTATCATCACATTCTCTTTCTGGAGGTGTAACATCTATACCTATATCTCTCATCAAATTCACCCTTTAATCCTTTTAATCATAACTATCCCTCTCATTATTCTCTCTTCAGGACGAAAATTGATTAAATCTCCTTTAACTTTGAAGTAAACACCATCAACATTCACCTTAAACCACCTATACTTCTTCGTAACTATCTTATTCCCCCTCTCACTTTTAATCTTCAAAGTATGCATAGTCTCATCTATAACAATCCCTCTTATACCTATCTCACATGGATTTGGACTTTCAATTACTTCAACTTCCATACCTATCCAATCCCTCGCAAGAACTTTCAAACCTTGTAGCCTTCTTCTCTTAATGCGGTCTTTATCCTCGCTATGTCTCTTCTTACAGCTCTCATCTGTCCTGGATTTTCCAAAGCTCCTCCACTCCTTACTAAAGTTCTCAGTCTTATCAAATCGTTCTCCAGTTCCATCAATTTTTTTAACTTTTCCCCTCTACTCATTTCCCTTATCTCCCTCATTTTCATCTTTGTTCACCTCTTCTCTCTTTTCACTTTCAATCTTTTCATCCATCTCATCACCCATTTCCTCACTCTCCAATTTTTCAGCCTCTTCAGTATCCTTACTCATTTCTTTTTTCTCTTCTTCTCTCTTAATTTCAACATCTTTAACAATAAACTCATCTGGAAGTTCAACATCTGGAGGGATAATCCTAACTTTTACACCATAAACACCCAATTTTTTAATAGCTATGTCAAAACCCTCTCTAACAGCAGAAAATGCCGGATCCCCAGTGTGGATTATAGTCCCAGCAAGAAACTTTTCAGTTCTTGCCCTCTCACTTGTAAGCTTCCCACTTATCTCTATTTCACATCCTTTTGCTCCTGCCTCCATTATCCTATAGAGAAATCTATAACCTGCTTTTCTAAAATACCACCCTCTTTCCAAAGCTCTCGCTAATAGAGAAGCCATGAGTTGTGCATTAAACTCAGGTTTGTCTATCTCATCAACACTTATCTGAGGATTGTCTATCCCAAACTCTTTCAGCTTCTCTGTAAGCATTTTTATCCTTTTTCCGCCTCTTCCTATAACCAAACCCGGTCTTTCAACGAACAGAGTGACTTGTGTTCCTAGTGGAGTTCTCACTATATCTATCCCCCCAAATCCCGCATTTCTGACTTCATCTATTATCCATTCCTTAACCATGTACTTTTTAACCCTCTCTTCAACAAACTTTCTCTCAACCGCCATTTATTTCACCTCTGCAACGAATTCAACTGTAGTAAGAACTCTATTTTTTGGAGTAGCTCTTCCAAATGCTCTTGGCATATACCTCTTTATAACTCTCCCCTTTTTTGCCTGAGCATGAGTTATTACTAGTTTTTCAATTTCAAGTCCTTTGTATTCTGCATTAGCTTTCAGGTTTTTGAGAACTCTAAGAATCTGTTTTGCAGCTTTTTGAGGATATCTACCAGCATACCACTTTTCAAGTTCACTTCTATGTGCTACTTTCTTTTTGTACTTTCTGAAAGGGACAGTTCTTTTCATTTTAGCAATCTCTTCAACAATTTTTATTGCCTCATCTATCCTTCTCCCTCTTATCTCCCTACAGATTTCGACAGCATGTTTAAAGCTTATGTTCATTTCGTATCCCATTGCTTTTGCAGAATTGAGCTCATCTTTTGGCTTGTAAGCGTAATCGACTCTCGCCATAAGCATCACTTCAAGGGAACGTATTTACTACTCCTAGTAGCTCCAACTCCAGGTCCAGAGTGTTTTTCAAACCTCCTTGTTTGAGCAAACTCACCTAGCCTATGTCCAATCATCTCTGGTTTAATCTCAACTCTAACAAATTCTTTCCCGTTATGAACAAAAACCACTTTTCCAACCATTTCTGGAAGAATGACCATATCTCTACAATGAGTTCTCGCACTCCCCTTCTTTCTGAGCTTTCTTAAAAGCTTTTCCTCTTGCTCAGTCAATCCCCTCTTAAGCTTTCTCCTCTCCCTTGCCGGAAGTAATTCTGCAATTTGCTCAATACTCATTTTTTGAAGCTCCTCTAATGTATAACCACGATATCTAAATTCTCTAGGCCTAATTACCTTACTCTTTAACGCCATTATTTCCTCACCCCCGTTCTTCTTGCAGCAATACTACCAACCTTTCTGCCAGGAGGGGCGTTTCTGCTTACAGTCTTTGGTCTTCCAACATGCTGATGCTTTCCTCCTCCAAAGGGATGATCAACCGCATTCATCGCAACACCTCTGACACGAGGCCACTTCGCAGCCTTGCTCTTCATCTTGTGATACTTCTTTCCTGCTTTAACAAAAGGTTTATCAGTTCTTCCTCCTCCAGCAACAACACCGATCATCGCCCTACACATTGGATGAAGCCATTTCAAATTACCAGAGGGTAATTGAACTAAAACTCTATCTTCCTCATGTGCAACTACAAAACCAAAAGTTCCACTAGCTCTAGCAAATTTTCCACCATCCCCAGGAGTGTTTTCTATATTGCAAATCGGAGTTCCTTCAGGAATATTTTTGAGATAAGTTACATTTCCAGCTTTGATGGGCACATTATCTCCAAACATTATTTCATCCCCCGTTCCTATACCCTCCGTCGCCAGAATATATGTCGATCTTCCATCTTCAAACCTTACCAAAGCAACCGCATTATTTCTCGCTGGATCGTGCTGAATATCAATAACCTCAGCCTTCCCAGTTAGATTGGGATGCTTTGCAGAGGTTTTATATTTATGAGAGGGGGCTCTATAAGTTGGTGTTCCTTTCCCCCTGTTTTGAGAGATTATCCTTTTACCCATACCAACACACCTCAAAATACACCTAATCTTGAAAGTAGCTCTTCAGCTGAATAATTAGGTTTGAGCTTGATGTAAGCTTTCTTTTCACCTTTCGGAGTTATCAATACATTAACTTTTTCAACCTCTACACCAAATCTTTTTTCAATTTCCCTCTTTATTTCAGGTTTTTTCGCTCTTATATCGACTATAGCGGTGAGTATATTTTTTTCAACAAGCGATACACTTTTTTCAGTTATTAAAAAACACTTTAATATCATAACCTTTCCTCCAAAACTTTGATAGCAGATTTTGTATATACCACCAACCTACCAGCATGAGTTCCAGGAGCGAGTAATTCAACGTTTAAATCCTTCGCAAGAGTGACATCAACTCCCGGCAAGTTTCTTGCTGATTTAATTACATCACAATTCCTCGAAACTACAACTAAAACACT
>WAJX01000134.1 GCA_015523665.1 Ferroglobus sp. | reverse complement strand
GGTTTCTGCTCTATAGCAGGCTGAAATCCGATTTTCATCAATTAAAGATGTGCAGAGATGATAAAAATTTTTCATCTCTCGATCATAGTCCCTATTCCTTCTTTTGTGAACAGTTCTAGTAAGATTGCATGCTCCTTTGAGCCATCTATGATGTGTCCTTTCTCAACTCCTCCATTCAAAGCCTTTATTATCGCCTCAACCTTCGGAATCATTCCTCCTTCAATCTTTCCACTTTTGAGCATTTCTTCAAGCTCAAAAACTCTGAGTTTTGAGATCAGAGAGCTCTTATCTCTAGGATCTCTCAGTATTCCAGGAACGTCTGTTAGAATTATGAGCTTTTTTGCTTTCAGAGCTGAGGCTATATCTCCAGCTACTATATCTGCGTTCATATTGTATATCTTTCCGTTTAAATCAACAGCTACTGGAGATACTACTGGGATAAAGCCGTTGTCTATGAGAATTCTTAGAATTTCTGGATTAACAAATTCAGTCTCACCAACATATCCCAAGTCCAATTCCACATCGGAATCTCCGACTCTCTTCTTTATGATCTTTTTTCTCGCCACAACAAGCAATCCGTCTTTTCCAGAAATGCCTACAGCCTTTCCACCATTTTTTATGAAAATTGAGACTATCTTGGAGTTTATCTTTCCATCCAGCACCATTTGAACAACTTCCATAGTTTCTTCATCTGTTATTCTTAGCCCATCTATAAACTTCGGTTTTAAGCCGAGTTTGCTCATCTTTTCACTTATCTCTGGCCCTCCACCATGAACTATCACAGGCTTTATACCAACGAAGTAAAGGAGAAGGATATCTTTAACGGTTTTTTCAAGAACTTCCTCATTCACCATAGCATGTCCACCCATTTTTATAACCATAACTTGGTTATGAAATTCCATTATGTAAGGTAAAGCCTCAACGAGCACTCCGACCTTTTCCATAAACGAGCGTTAGAATTAGAGTTAATAACTTTATTTATTTTTGATTTGTTTACATTACAATTTATAAAAGGTCGTTACATTCTTGTTACATCCTTTTATTTGAAGCTTTAATAACACCAAGTCCAGAAGTTCTCCCTCCTCCCACATTTGAGTATTCTCCAAATCTCAGTAATAATGATGTTATTCTTGCAAAATCCTCATTGTATGTATCTTCTGGCAATGAAAACATCACTTCTTCTTTAAATCCAACAGACCATGTGTTTTTTCTTAACAATATCTTCTCAGTGCTTATATCACAACCGCTTACAACTATTCCCCAGTTGTCTAGCCAGCTTCTATATTCAAGTGGAAGAGGTTGCATAAATGCCTCCCAAAGTCTTGCCAGACTTCTAAATATGAGTTGTGGAATCGGAAGTGGGATGAAGCGGTAACCGATTGAAGGGGTTCTTAAATAGCATGGAGATATAAAATCTATCTTAAACTTCTTTACCTCCTCTTCTCTTAAATCTTCTCCCTCCACATATAACACATCCACTCCTTCAACTTCTTGATTATTACCAGCAAAATAGAGCTTATCCATCGATATGAAATAGTCTTTTAAAGCCTCTCCAATCTCTTCAACAAACGTGGTAATGGAAAAGCTATACTTCTCCCCTTCCTCAAGTTTGTTTACGATATTTTTACTTTCTCCTTTAAAAACCGGAGTTGCTGCGAATGGAGCTAGATGCTTATCCGAATGAAGCTTTAATGCCAGTTCCCTACTTATCTTTCTTAAAACCCAGTAAAGAAATCCTCTAACGTATCCTCTAAGAATCTCAAAAAGAGAACGGAAACTTCATTCATCAGAATGTCGATTTCTTTTATTTTATTGGCTGTTGAATCTCAAAAATAGAACTTTTAGCATCAAATTTTTTTATTTAAAATAATAATTTATCTATTAAATTAATTTTTATTCACCACAGTATAGCAAATTAAACAAAAACAAATCAAACTGCATGAAAAACTCACGCAACTTCTTGATATTTGAAGCTATATAATGCTGTTTTATGGACATATAATACCAACACACCCAACTTTTTTCTGTTATTTTTGTATAGATTTGTTGGTCTTCTCTGTTCTGTGTTGTTTCGTGTTGCGTTGTGTTGCTGACTGTTGTTAAGCTGTTGCTCTGTGCTTTCCAGCGCTTTTCGTTCTATTTCAGCTATTTACCGCTATTTTTCAATTCCTCCTTTTAGAAGGATATGAAGATAATTTTATTTTTTCCTATTATTTTTGCTTAATGTGTTGTCCCTTGCTATTCACTGTTGCTCGCTGTTGCTTTGTGTTGCTTTGTGTTATTTGCGAATCCTCCCCTTTCCTATCTCCAACGAAATTTAAAGGAAGAGAGATGAGAGATGGATGATAAAATCAACTTTGAGATTTGGAGATGTGTAATGCTTATAATAACTCTATTTTCTGCTGAATTTTGTTCATTTTGTGCAAGTTCGCTCTTATTTGTTCTAGTTTGTTTTTGCTCTTTTAAATTAAACGATTTTACTTCCAATCTTATATGATTATAAGAGTTTATATAAGAAGGTTAAAATTAAAATTTAAAAATTTTTAAAGTATTAATTAAAATAGTTAGAAGTTCTACTGATTTAAAATAATATTAAAAATAAAAATTATAAAATAGTAGAGAGATAATGCTTAACCATCTTAAAAAGAAAAAACGTTCAAAGGTTAGAAGAAACTATAGCGCTAGAGCAACTGACGGGAAAGTAAAGTCTACGATTTATCTGAGTTCTCAATAACTTCCATTTCTGGCAATTCAAGTAGTGCAATCACTTAGCTCAGAGAACTCGACTGTTAATGTTATCAAAGCAGCTAATATCTCCACACCCCTATACAATCACTTTCCTCTTTTGCCGAATATTATTCCTTAATTTATGATTTTTGTTCACATATGTGGTTTAACTGGTTTAAATCCAATCTTTGACAATCGATGAGAAAACAAAAGGAGAGATGAAACCTACTGGTGCTATTGGATTCAAAGGCTACTTGTCTCTTTTGAAATCTCCTCTACTATTGGCTTTGCAACCTCAACAGCTATTTTGAAAGCATTGGGATTCTGTAAGCTTTCAAGCTTAACCGTCTTTTCCATAGGTTGACCCATAAGCACCCTTTTCAATGGAACTTCAACCTTCTTGTAGTTTAATGTCATAGGTATTTCTGGAACTTGGATTATATAATCGGCTATGAAGTATGCTCCTAACTCTTTTCTTAGTTTCTCATTTATCTTTCGTTTTAACTCTTCAGTGAGCTGAAGATTTTTCTTTAACGCTACGAAAAGTATTAAATTCCCTTTGATTTCAATAACCAAACTTTCTTGAACTTCAGATAGCTCCTCGACAACCTTGTAAAAGTCTATTGTTCCCATTCTTACTCCTCTTCTCTTTATTGATGAATCTGATCTACCAGTTATCACGACTGTTCCTCTATCGGTTATCATTATCCAGTCTCCGTGACGCCATTTGCCTGGAAACATATTGAAGTATGATTTTTTATACCAGCTCATCTCCTGATCATCTCCCCAGAAGTAGAGGGGCATTGAAGGCATTGGTAATTCTATCACAAGTTCTCCAAGCTCATTTATAATCGGTTTCCCTTCCTCATTATATGATTCTACCTTCGCTCCCAACAATCTGCACTGTATCTCTCCGCTCCATACAGGCAGGAATGGACATCCGCCGACGATAGCTGTATTAAGATCTGTGCCACCGCTTAACGAGTTCAGCCACACATCTTCTTTAACTTTCGAGTAAACCCATTCAAAGCCTTGAGGCGAGAGTGGGGCAGCGGTGGATCCTATCATCTTTAACCTACTCAGATCGAATTGAGATTTCGGCTCTAGTCCACTTTCCTTAATGCATGCATGTATGAATGGAGCGCTTACACCCAAAATTGCTAGCTTTTCCTTTTCCGCTATTTCCCATAGTGGTGTTAATTTTCTGTATGTTGGACTTCCATCGTAAAACACTATTTTAGCAGATGACAGAAGTCCGTTTACCAAGTAGTTCCACATCATCCAAGAAGGTGTGGTATACCATAGGAATTTATCTCCCTCTTTTAAGTCTTGATGCATATTTGTCTTTAAAGCTTCCAGAATAATTCCTCCATGTCCATGAGTTATGGGCTTTGGTATTCCTGTTGTGCCAGAAGTTAATAGCACCCACAGTGGTTCATTAAATTCCATGTATTCGAAATTTAACTTGAATCCATGTCTCTCTGCTATTTCATTCCAGTCATGTACAGGTTTCTCGAGCTTTGGTATATCATGCAACAGGTTACAGATCCAAACTACCCTTTCTATTGAGGGTACAGCCTTAATTACCTTAGAGACATCATCAGCTTTTCTAAACTCTCTTCCATTGTATTGGTAGCCATCAACGGCAAAGAGTATTTTTGGCTCAACTAAGTTAAATCTTTCAATAACAGCTCTTGGTGCCATCTCAGCACCTGTAGCAATCCATATCGCTCCGATGCTTGCTGTAGCTAAGAGTGCTATAACAGCTTCAGGGATACTGCTCACATATGCAGCAACCCTATCACCTCTTTTTATTCCAATCTCCTTAAGCCAGTCAGATAGTGAAGCAACTTGCTTTGCAAGCGAATTCCAAGTTATGCCTCTCCTAACACCATCCTCTCTGATGTAAATTATAGCTTTTTCACCCCATTTAGCTCTTGCAAAGATGTGTTCTGCATAGTTGAGTTTAGCTCCAACAAACCATCTGGCTCCGGGCATTTCCTTTGTTGTTAGTATCGCAGAATACTTTGAATGAGATATAACTCTAAAGTATTGCCAAATAGACTCCCAGAACTCCTCAATATTCTCCACAGACCACTGCCAAAGTTTATCATAATGCTTTACATTTTCAAGAGCATTCTCAGATATTTCGAAATCGTAGCCGAGTACGTCATTTAGATAGCTAACATACTTGAACATAACAGAACCTTTAATAAATTCGGGAGAGGGCATCCAAAGGAGCTTTTTCTCAGACATGCATTATCACCCCTTTAAGACTAGATATCTTCATATTCTTCTATAAAGTTGTCTATAAAGCTTAAGATCATTTTTCAACCATTTCTTAAGCATAAACACTTTGAAGAACTCTCGAAAGGTTAATTGGTGTCTTTTTGTGGCCTTATATCCTTATATTTTCATTCATTATTTATATTTTCTTATTTTTCTTATTAAAATTGGGATAAAATTCGGATCTCTATCCTCTTAATTCTCAACTACTCACTAATCAACTGCTCACTAAAAACATCTTAACAACATTTACCAGCTTAATTGTATCGTCATCTATAAGTCATCTATTAGCCTATCGATAAGCTGTTTTTATATATCGAATTATGATCTCACACCATTAACGCTTTAACTATCCTCTGTTATGTTATTTGTTATACTGAATAAGTTGTGTAAACTTGTAACACTACTGTTGACACTCATGATTCTACGAATTAACTTCGCGGGTTTTTATAGGTTTTCAGCAATTCTCTTAATTTCAGGAGTGTTGTAATTTGAACGATTGATACTGATACTTCTAAATTTTTTATCTCTTCTATTCTTTTGAAGGGAACAGGTATGAACTGATATGTTAAAAAACTTAAAGGTTAAAAAGCGTTGAAGGTAGAATTAGAGGATGGAGTAACTTAGCATCATTTTCAGTTTTGTTCTCTTTGCTTCAGTTCTAATCTTGGTTAGTGATCTTATAATTCTGCTAAAACTAAGATGGATTTACAGATTTAACCTTAACTAATATCCGCTTTTTAGCCAAAAAGCTTTATTCTATATCCTTTAAATCTCGAAGAAAAAGGATTAGTTAATGTGAAAGTAATAAGAAATTACCGACTCGCTAAATATGTATATTATATATATTATATTATTTATTTATTTTATTTATTTTTTAGTTAATTGTATCCATTATTTGCAGACATTACAATTAACAAAAACACATTAGCGAGGATAATTGAATTTTTACATAATCTGAAGTTATTCGCAAACGTTTTAAGAAAAAATAAAAAATTTGACCTAAGTATGGAAAAATCCAAGCAAAAAAGAAGGTATCCCGAAATAGACTTCCTCAGGGGTTTTGCTCTCATAATGATGCTGATCTCCAATTTCGTAACAGATCTTCAATACTTTGCAGGTTATTCGGAGTTTGAGCAATTTTGGAGAATTTTTGCACTATTTACAGCATCGATGTTTATTTCTATTTCTGGTGTTTCGATATGGATTTCTCATTTTAGGTGGAAAGGTTATGAAAAATACTTTAAACGATTCATAAAACTATTCGGTCTAGGTTTAGTCATAACAGCCTTCACAAAGATTTTTCTCGATGAGGGGACTATATACTTCGGAATCTTACACTTTCTCGGCATTGCAAGCGTTTTGGTAATACCCTTCTTAAGATTTGAAGAAAAAAACTTGATCCTAGTTCCGTTGTTTTTAGCTGGTAAAACCATAGTCGAGAGAGTTCACTCAAACAACCTCCTCCTACTCCCTATTGGAATAACTCCGATTCCATTTTTCACGTTTGATTTCTTCCCAATCTTTCCTTGGTTTGGAATATTCTTGCTTGGAATTGGAGCTGGAGCTTTAATCTATCCAGAGGGTGTTAGAAGGTTTGAAATCTCATTTCCGAGGATGCTCAACTTTATCACGTTTCTCGGCAGACACACTCTGAAGGTTTACCTCGTGCATCAGCCCATCTTTGGAGCAATTCTCCTATTGTACTTCGGAGAGCTTCCTGGGCTGAGATTCCTCTAAAAGTTTTTACTAAAGTTTTTACTGAAGATATCTGAGTAACTTTTTTCGTTAAAGTCATGATGATGCGAGAAACAACAAACTGTTGATTTGGAAAGTTATATAGGTGTATAACCAGAAAGTACCGTTAGAATTGTTGTTACTATTTTCACATCTGATCTTTTCAAATCTCTGAGACTCATGATAATCTTCAGATTGTCTTTCGCTATAGCCATAGCTAGATGATGTGCAAGCATTTATTCGTGTCTAGGAATTATACTTGGTTTAGCATGTGTTCTTGAAGTCATTAGAAATTAAAAAGTAAAAGTTTCAAGAGTACAGTTTGATTGAGAACTAACCTAATATATGTAAATAGCTTTACTTTTATTATATATAATTTTTATAATTTTTATTTTTGATCATCTTTTCAAGAGTAAAGATGACAGATTCAATCGTATTTTTGTTTATCATAAACATCAAAACCCCAGATAAAAATTCTTACAGTTGTAAATTGATAAAACCTCTTCACAAGTTCTTGAACAACCTTAGATATCGTGAACTATTAAGATCAATACAGTAATCCATCTCTTTGCCACGCTAAAATCCCTCCATGGAGTTCGTAAATATTCTTGTAACCCATCTGAGCAAGCTTTGACGCTGCTATCTTACTCATATGTCCAGATCTGCAGTAAACGAGGATTGTAGTATTTTTATCTTTTGGTAGAAGATTAGCAAATTCCTCTATTCTGTCGTAAGGAATCCATGCATCTGTTCTTGGTATGTGTTTCTGCTCTGGAGTATGAACATCTATGACAAAGACATTTTCATTTTGCATGAGTTTATAGAACTCTTTTGGCGAGAGTGAAGTGTAAGCTTTTTCTCTCGGGAAGAGGACATAGCTGTTGTAGAGTAGAAAAGCTACAACAGCACCGACTGCAATGCCAGTGATTATCTTCCCGAGCAATCACATCACTTCCAAAATAAAAAATAGATTTAATTGCAAGAGCTATGACACTTGCAAATTCCAACTTTCTCTCTACTCACTTTCTTAATCTTCATAATTTCTAATTTACGGTAAATGTATAAAAACGTTTTGACTCTCACAATGTTCATACTTTTCATCCAAATACTATACAGTTAAAGTCAAAATAACTTCGCAACTACAATCCCAAATTTAGATGTTAAGAAATTTGTAATAACATGCAAGTTGAGATATGATATGTTTAACTATTTTTTAATTTTTATAAAAATTAAAAATTTTTAGAACAGGTTGATAAAAATCTATTAAAGCTAAAGAATTCAGAATTGATATCAATTCTATTTATGTTGAAAGAAATTTTAGAAAATGAAGATAGCGCCGCCGGCAGGATTCGAACCTGCGACCATCGGCTTAACAGGCCGACGCTCTACCAGCTAAGCTACGGCGGCTCTGTTTTTGAGCATTGATGTTTTGAAATTTAAACTTTATCCTTTAGAAAATTTTATTTTTGCACCTCTTACTTAGCAATAATGATCGGTGAATTAAAGAGTGATGGTGTATACGTTGACATCTCATCGAGATTACTCC
>WAJX01000133.1 GCA_015523665.1 Ferroglobus sp. | reverse complement strand
CAGCAAACACAATCTTCTTAGTCTGTTCGTTTAGAGCAACGATATCGATTTCATAACTTTCCTTCTTCCTTGGCACACTACCGAAAACCTTTTTTACAATCGTAAATTCCGGGAAAAACTTGAAAATGTTTTCAATAATGAATAACTCAAATCTTTTGCCAAAATATTTGTTCAAGTCTTTATCTTCAGGGAAAAATCTGTTCGTCTCCACTAAATTTCTATACTTGTATACAAAATTAAACCAAAAATCAAAGAAAACGTCTTTTACCACGTAAACGCTTTTCTTCTTAGACAACGACTCTATTTTGCTCACAAAACCGTAGGTGATCAGATTGTCCAAGTACGGATATATTTCTTTCGTTTTAATTCCAACAAAGTTCGCTATTGTGGTTGGGGTTGTGTTTCCAAAGGCTATTGCTGCGAGAATAGAAAAATAAGTTTTTATTTCTTTGAATTCTCTGCTTAGCAAGAAATACGGCTCTCTGTAAAAATATCCGTTTTTTCTGAAAAACTCGTGGGATATGAATTCCTTGTAATTTTTATAGTTGCTCGCAACCAAAAGATATTCTGGAATGCCACCCACAGTAAAATAGAGTTTTAGTTTGTCTTCCAACGAATAATCTACGAATTTTTGAGACGCTTCAAAGTCCAAAGGCGTTAGCAATATGTCTCTGGTTCTTCTACCGTAAAGAGGAGAGGAAGAAGAAAGCACTTTTTCACTCATGACGCCGAAAAGAGAACCGGACACCACCAAAAACATTTTTGAATCTCTTAGGAATCTGTCAATAAATCCTTGAAGTACACTTGTGATCTCAGGAGAATTTTTCACGATATAGGAGAACTCATCTATCCATATGTAGAATTTTTTGTTTTTATCTAAAGTTTTTTCTAAGTATGAAAATAGGTGCTTCCATTCTTTTATTTCCTGCTCTCTAAGAAAATCATCTCTTAAATAATCTGCAACCGCATTTTTAAATTCTGTTAATTGCACATTTTTGCTGACATCTTCTGCTGTATAAAAAATTCCCTCTTTATCTTTGAGGAACTCCTCTATCAACCTTGTTTTACCAACCCTCCTTCTCCCATAAACTATTACAAACGCATTTTTCTTTCTCCACTCTATCTCAAGAGTTTTTAATTCTTCGGCTCTGTTTATGAAACGTCTAATCATAATTAGTACTAATTTGAATTAGTATTTATAAATTTTTCTGTATCTCCATCTGGGCCTGTCCAAATAAGCATTACCCTTCACAACATCCTACCAAACCAACACACACTTACAAATAAAAAATCAAATGCACAGTTCTCTTAAACCATAAATAACTTGAGGTGATCCTTTGTATCAACCCAGAGCGATGATCTTGACAGGTTTTATTGTCCTATGTTTCTTCTATAACACGAGCTTCACCTCCTCGCTTTGATATTGGGAAGATATTTATTATAAACCAAAACCCGGCTGACTCCTCAACGATCTTGAAAAAACTGTAGCTGGTCCTTACTCTTATTATGTGTGCTGATAGAGCAACCACTTCCACAACGGCACAAATTTAATCCTGCCCTTTCTGCCGAACCAGGAAATATCACGTTCGTCCTCATAATCCCACGTTATTACAGTCAAATTCTTGCATTTCAGCATCTCTCCAGCCTTCAACAATGCCCTAATTTCCCTGTGATCAACCTCATCAAAGTCACTGGCATAACTAACCTGAATCAACTCCTTAACCTCCAGGCCTTCCTTTATCACAAAATCAACCTCATAACCATCTGTGGATCTAAAGTAGTGTATACCCATTACAGGCTTTTCGTTTGTCTTTCTCAACAATTCCAGAAAAACGATGTTTTCCATCCTGTAGCCCACGGACTCTTCAACGCTGATTATGTTTGCCAGTCCGAGATCTGCCACATAAACTTTTTTTGGCCATGGTTTCTTGTAGATGCTTTTTTCCAGCTTCTCAACAAAAAAAACTGAAAGAGTTTCAGGAATTTTCTCAACATAAGTGTAAAGGGTATTTTTTCCGAACCTCAAACCCTGAGATTTCAGGAAGTTGTAAATTTTGTTTACACTGAACTCTCTGGAGAAGTTAGAAAGCATAAAGTCAAAAATGAACCTTGCAAGTTCAATGCTTTTTAACTCAAACCTCTCAACAAAATCATTGTAGAGTATTGTGTTGTAATACTCCTGCAGTAGCCTGTAATTGCCTGTGAGCACCACTCCCGGATATGAGGTATTTGTGAAAAATTTCTTCAGTTGGTTTTTGATGTTTCCTTCCTCCTCAAGGGTCATGTATTTTTTTACCCTTACGCCCTTTGCTTTGAGATATTCTCTGAAGCTGAAAGGAAGCAAGACATAACTTATGCTCCTTCCCCTAAGTTGGGTTGCTATCTCTCTGCTCATGAGCTTTGAGGATGAGCCCGAAACGAACACGTATTTTCCAGTGTCTATCAAACTCCTTACAACACCTTCCCAGCCTTTAAGCCTTTGCACTTCATCAAGGAAAATTGCTTCCGGAGTTCTCCCGAGAACTTCAGAATATAGAGAAAGAAGTTCTATAACCTCCTCAGGAGTAATAGCCCTAAAAGCCGTGTGTTCAAAATCTATATAAAAGGATTCTTCCATGCTTTTTGCAACACCTTTCATATATGTTGTTTTCCCCGCTCTTCTTGGACCTAATACTGAAATCGAGAGCCCCTTTTCAGGCTTTACCTTCAGCTCCCTCTCCACCATTTTCAGGCTTTCAATGTCTTGTGCAACCTTGAGAAAATAATCAACCACCAATTTTTTTACAAACATATTCTAATA